>JBGSME010000467.1:0-2537 GCA_041740335.1 Bryobacteraceae bacterium
GTCATGTGGAACCGGAACTCCGGGGGGGCGTGGGAGAGCGGCTTCCTGATCCTCAAAAAGTAAACGCTATCGAATGCTCAGCCGAAAGTCCATGTGGAGCACCACCGCCTTGGCCCCCACTTCGATGAACGCGATCTCGAAATCTGATAACTGCTGCCGATAGGCCCCGCCCGCGCGCGGCTCTTCCAGTATCTTCCTCGCTTCCTCCTCCAGCCCATACGCGAATTCCTTCTCTAGCGTAGCTTTCAACCCCGCACGCACACGCCGGATGTAAAGGCTCTCGCGCCCATCCGTGCTGGTCTCCACATCCTTGAATCGCAGCTTGCCGCGCCCAAAGTACGGTGTCGCGTAGATCGTGATATCGAAGTCGTCTCCAAGCCCAACGCATTTACCCAACAGGTCCAGTGCTGTTCGGCCCGTGAATCGCGTCCGGATCGCGAGCCGCCCGCCGGCGCCGCCAACCTTGGCGTTCGTAAGGTACGCAAAACTACAGCGCGATTTTTCCGAGCCACGGACATACTTTCGTCCCTCACTGGTGAACATCTGCTGCGACAGTAGCCGTTCGAGCACGCTGTAGTGGACTTCTAGGCGAACCGATGCGTGCGCCGCGCTCCCTCCAAAGAGCGCGGCGTACAAAACGACAACTGGAACTGCGGTCCGCAATCTTCCAGTCTATCCGTCACCCGCCAAGTCGCGGGCCCGGGTATAGGTTTCTTAAAGTGAAAAACCGTTCGTGCGCCACTCCGCCCGCAGCGATTCGGCCGCGCCGCGCTCGCCGTTGCGAATGATCGAGTTTGCGATCCATCCGGCTCCGAAGTATTCGGTTCTTGAGCCGTCGGTGACCACAATCAATCGCTCCACGGTGCGGCGGAAAGGTCCAAGATCTTTTCCCTTCTCGTCCATCTCTAGACGAAGCGCCGGAGGTGCGATGCTCTTGGCGAAAGCGAGAATGCGCACAGCGGTTTCATGAGTGGCGAATCCCAACGGATTCAACCATGGAAACTGAAGGTGGAACCCACCGGGTCCACTCCACGTGGCGTTTTCGAAAGTCCAGCCGGTGGCGCTGCCGTCGGAACGGTAGGTCATGCCGGTCGAGCGATCGAAAAAAAGCCCCCAGTATTCGGGAAGTTTTGCCAATTCATCTGGTGTCATTTGGAAACATTTCCTTTCATCGATGTAGCAGGCCGAGGATAAACCGCTTCGCTCCAAAGACCGCCTCGCGTCGAGGCGAGTCCGTCTTGCGCAAGATACCTGAGGCTCCGCCGGAACAGTCCTCGGCCAGCGGTTCCACTCTAGTCGCGCCGCCTCCCGCACACTCCAACCCGATTTCCGTATGCTGCTGAAATTAAAACAGATAATGTTTTTCAACTGCATGGGAATGACTGTCCTCGGGCCAGGCGCGGTACCCAGAAGTTTGCGATCGCCCGCCCCTCCCCGCGATGCTGTTTCCGGCCTGCCCAATTCCTTTTGCCGCGCGGTTCGGTCTCGACAAAGCCTTGGCAGCCTGCTGGTGGCGGGCGTATTTCCTTCCCCCGGGTTATTCATGCTGACGGCCGCCTTCATCGTCACAAAGACCGGCCGCGACGCAATGTTTTTTCAGGACCGCGGCCGGCGGCTCTATTCGGCGCCGCAGCGGTTGCAATGTGGTCGGCAACAACGGCCACCCGGACGGCGTCAGCGTGTGTGGCCGAAGGCGGAATCAAGTCCTCCATTCATCGCTCCAATTGAGAACAGTCGTATTTGCCCGCAGCGGGAACAGCGGGTATCGGCAAAGCTGTTCGGCGGCCCGTCGCCGAAGCGGACCGTATGGCCCGCCGGGTTACCCTGCGGATGCTCTCCGGGATTGATGAAGCCCGACGCCGGGGGACTCGTGAGTCCGTGAAAGAATTGGACGATCCCTTGCCTATGAAACTCTGCTACTTCGATGCCTTTTCGGGCATAGCCGGCGACATGACGGTAGGTGCTTTGATCGACGCGGGCGCCGATGCCGCCGTGCTCACCGCGGCGCTCCAGTCCCTGGGGACGGGCGCTGTGTTTCGCGTGGAAAGGACCACGCGGAAGGGGATCGCGGCCGCGAAGTTTCATGTGGATGCCCCCGAGGGAGACAAAAAGCACCGCCATTTGCACCACGTCACCGCCATGATTGAGGCGTCCTCGCTCACCATCGGAGCGAAGGCGCGCGCGAATGCGATTTTCGCTAAACTCGCCGCGGCCGAAGCGGCAGTTCACGGAACGTCCATCGAGAAGGTCCATTTTCATGAGGTGGGGGCCGTTGATTCGATCGCCGATATTTGCGGCGCGGCCCAGGCACTCGATCTGCTAGGCATTGAGCGCGTCGTCTGTTCGGCCGTGAACACCGGGAGCGGGACAGTGAAGACCGAGCATGGCTTGCTGCCCGTGCCCGCGCCGGCGACCGCGCGCCTCCTCGAAGGAATGCCGGCCTACGCGCGCGGACCTGCCCTGGAATTGACCACGCCGACGGGCGCCGCAATCGTCGCTGCTCTCGCCACCGGATTCGGGGCCTTGCCCACCATGCG
>JBGSME010000468.1:0-2771 GCA_041740335.1 Bryobacteraceae bacterium
GTAAGGGAGTACCGCGATCACATCGATATCGGCAGTTGATCGCGCCAACCCGTAAGCCTGGACCACGGCAAAGCCGCCCATGCAGTGCAAGATTGTCTCTTCGGTGAGCTGATCGTCCAGATCCTCCAGAAACGAGTACCAAGGTTCATCTGGCGCTGCTGGATTGGGGGAGTGTTCAGGCGGCATGGGTCAGTTGATCCGCAGTGAGCGTTGTAAGAAGATTCCAGTGCGTTGCATCTGTTGGCCGGTGCTTGCGAGCCCATGTCCGTTCTGCGGCGGACATAGACTCGCGGCACAACGTCCCTTCCGCCGCAAGACGCGACCGCTCCAGATCGAACAGTGCGTTGGCAAGGTCAGCGTCTGCCCCTGGCTTGGTGAGTGTTATCGCCAACGTGACCAGGTATCCGAGGCGGTTTTGCTGATTCCCCAGGCGGCATTGAGCGCTGAGCCAATCCCAGTCCAAATCGTGGAATGTTGACAAGACCCAGGGCAAAGCTTCGACCAGGCGCGCATCGAGATCTGCGTGCGCCAACGCGGCAGCCACGAGGAACGCCGGGTTCATCGGCCTCGCCGCCTTCTTCATGTGCGTGAAGCCTGGATAGGCGAACCACGCCAGTTGTGCTGCAAGTTCGCGCGCCTCTAACGGCGTAAGGTGCGTACCAAGCTCCGGCAACGTAAGCGCCACCGGCGAAAGCCGAAACTCACGAACGGCGGCAAGAGCCAGTTCTCCGGGAACAGGGCGAGATCCATTCTCAAGCTGGGAGTAGTATGGCTGGGACACGCCGAGTCTGGACGCAGCTTCTGCCTGGGTCCACCCGCCAGCGAGCCGAGCCGTCTTGAGCTTCTCCGCGTTCATCTCTATCATTATTGCAGATCTTGCAATATCTTGTAGCTCAGGCCACCGGCCCCAATTCGCGGTCGGTCGCGTGATCCATAGAGGATGTTTCTATCGCTAACGTTATTTCGAGGTCCCCGGCGGCCCCTGTTGCTGCTTCGGGGCGAGGGATTTCGGCGCAAGATCGAGGTCTTGTAGTTTCCGGCCAAGCACATCGTCGGCAGCGATTGCCGCGAGATCCTTCTCCAGGCGGAGCGCCTGCAGGACCCTTGCATAGATCCCCATGGCAACGGCGGGATCTCCGAGTTCGACACGATACAAGGTCTTCCGCGTGATCGCCGCCCGCTCCGCGATGGTCTCCATGGATTGCGCTCTTCTGAGGCGGGCTTTTCGAATGTTGTCCCCAAGCCCGACGAGGAGACGCATCATCCTCGGTAGCAGGGGAGGTGTTCGGCGTGGCATGCTTGGGGCATATTATACCCACAGACTGGTGCAGCTGTGCATGATATTACTCAGTGGTACACGCTACTAGAAATACGCGTAGAGCGACTAGAAGCTTTAAATTACGGCCCATAGGGGGTACAATTCGATCCATAGTTCTAGTGCGTGTATGGCTCTTTGGCGCGTCAGAGAGCTACCAGAATTAGAACTTTTTTCAGTTTTTGCCTGTTTCTGGAGTCAATCAGGGTAGCGCAAATGGTAGCGATAGGGGTGTAAAATGAGGGGAAATAAGGGGTTCTGAGGGGAATCGACAAACTCGCAAGTAGCAACCCTTCCAAACACATACAAATTCCTCGTAAGTTATTGAAAAGATTCAGGTTCTAGTTCTCGCAAGGGAGTGGAGGTTCAAGTCCTCTCATCCGCACCAATAAAATCAATAAGTTACAGAGATTCTGACGCCCTCCATCGGAGGGCGTTTTCGCGTTGGTGTGACTATAGTGTGACAAATTTCGAATTCCGTTCCGTTGGCCCCTGTTTTGGTGTGACTGTTTCTGTCACACCAGGCGGAGCTGAAGGGGTTCGGATGCCTAGGCCCAGAGCAGCCGGGTGGCGTCGATCAAACAGTCTTGAGGGATGAGTTGGCAGGCGAGATTATGGTGGCGGCAGCTACGACTCTTCGTCGCCGCCTTCGGGTTTTTCGTCTTGAGTCCGGCGCCGACGGATGTGCTGGTCCAACTTCTCGGCTGCGTCTGTGAGGTCTGACTCGGAGACGATGTTGTAGCGGTCAAAGACCGCCCTGGTCTTGTGCCCGGAGATGCGCATCGCAACCGCCTCCGGCACGCCCGCACGTACCAAATTTCGGACACCAGTTCGACGAAGATCGTGGAAGAGCTTTGTTGGCTCGCCGCCCGCGTCAACAAGGCCGGCCCGAACGCACGCGGCCGCCCAGGCAGCCTTGAAAGATAGAATTCGCTCGCCCTCGCGGAAGAAGACCCATTCGCAGTGGGGGTATCGTGAATCCCGGAGGCGTTTCTGATCCTGAAGAATGGTGAGGAGCTCCGATACAAGTGGAATGACCCTGGCTTCGTCGTTCTTGGTGGTGCCAGGTTCCAAACGGACGAGCCTATGGACGAGGTCCACCTGCGACCATTGAAGCTTGAGGATCTCACCGCGCCGGCAACCTGTGTAGTAGGCGAAGGTCAAAATGGGCTTCAGTTCCGTGGGCAACTCGCGGAGGAGTGCCCGATACTGAGCATCTTCGAAAAAACCCTTGCGGACGTTGTTCTCCTCCAACTTGGGAATGAACGGAACTCTGGCAACTTTGGGAGGGGTGGACATGCGACCGAGGTTCAGCGATCTCCGCAAGAGGGATAGCTCGCGGTTGACCGTGGAATTGGCGATCCCCTTCATCTGTCGGGTCGAAATGTACTTTCGAGCGAGATCAGTGGTCAGCTTCGAGGCCAACACGTTCCCGAAGAACGGCCTCAAGTGGGTC
>JBGSME010000469.1:0-1926 GCA_041740335.1 Bryobacteraceae bacterium
ATATTGAAAATTTCACCTGCTGGATGCCGGAAAAAATTACGTCCCGGTTCGAGCGTTGCGTCTCCGGCAGATCGCATCGGCCAAGGCGAATCCCCAACCCCACAGCGGATCTCCCAAGGCGCAAGGCTCCCGGTGCATCTCAACCCGGGCAGCCACGCCCGCACCTTGTTTCCGTCTTCCACTACGCTTTCCACTACCAGCGCGCCCCGGGGATCGCGCGGCATTGGAACCGGGGCTTCGAAATCAGAGAGGGAACGCAGCCCCCATTCTCCGTTGGTGAGGACGTAGTGTTCGATTCGGTCGCGATACAGTACTACCAGGCCTTCGTTTTCCGTTTCCGCAGCCGCGAGGATGCTCTGCGGCGAACTGACCAACAGCCGCGTGCCGAGCCGTATCGGACCGGCGGAGGCCACCGCGCGGAACGGATGAATGAACACCGTACGTTCCGGCGATCGTAACTCGGCCACGAGTAGAGGGGATTCCAGGTTCGCCGACAGCGTCACCGTGAGGCTTGGGATTCCGGCGCCGGGCGGCTGGCTGCGCCCCAGCGTTCGTCGAAAGTATGAAGCAACTTGCGCGGCGTTCCGGTCACCGGGCGGCAGCACTTCGAGCGAGAATGCGTCTCCCCGGGTGAGTTGCGGACGCAGACGCCGCGTGAGATCGATGAGAGCTTCCTCAAGCGTGGCAGCGGTGAGGGCGGGCAGACACCAAGCAAGCGCCAGGGAAGCGAACATTGCCGATTTCCCGGCCATTGGATTCATCATCCTACCATGAGCGGGCGAATCCGGCTGGATGGAGCTAACGTTGGCGAGACCCAGCTTGTTCGTCGATCCATGAAGGTTCGGTTGCGCGCGGATCGGTGGAATCGGCCGCCACCTGCTCCACAATGGTGACCGCCCACCATGGGCCGCCGGTCCGCCCGAACGACGCGTTCCAATACCAGGACGAGGCGTCGGTCCAGGCGTTGTCGCCGTAGTTCTCGAAGATCCGTTCGCTCACCACCAGCATCGTTTTGTCGCGGATCGCCTCAAACCGGCCCCAACGCTCCTGGTGCTCGTCGACGTAGATCGGCAACGATGTTACCCGATAGCCGGCGCCTCGAAAGCAGTCCGCGGCGGCGTGCAGTTTGCGGGTTGGCTGCGCGGTGTACCGCATCACCAGCAGGCGGTGGCCGTCAGTGAACTGGGCGATCTGGCCGGGGAAGCCTTCTGCCAGCCGTTGCTCGCGCCAGGTGAGCGGGATCCGGCGAAGCGGTACGCCTCGCCACTGGCTTGACCAGCCTGGGAATCCAGCCGAGCTATTTTGCGTAGTGGTGAAATGGCCGGAGAGCAGCGGGAGCACAGCCGCCGCAGCGCACACGATCAGAAACACTGTCCAGTTCTTCATCCGCGCCTCGCTCTGAGCGCCGCAGGCAGAAGATGGAAGAAGGGCGAATGGGGCGCACCTATCCATCGGTTCGCGTGCAGCAGTGAGATTGTTAGCAATCCGAATACCAAAATACCCAGCCCCGAATGAGTCCAGTCCGGCGCCGCCACTACTCCGGCTTCCACAAAGAAGAGTCCCGCCGCGCGGAAGACGTTGGCGGCGATGATCGCCGGAACTGCCAGAGCGAAGGCGGCGGCGGCACGGCCAAGGCCGAATCGTTCCCAAGCCGCCAGCGCAGCCGTGATGACGAGCCCGACATAGAGCATGCGCACTCTGGAGCAGGGCGCGTCGATTTCGACGAGGGTAGTTCCCCAACGGAGCAGGGTCCCTTCGGGCGACACGGCGAATCCAGCCAGCGACAACAGCCAGGCGGTTGCGTGCGCCGCCAGGAATCGTAGCGGGAATCCCAACGTGAAGTCGAGTGAAGCGATCATCGGCGCGGCCAGTACGAGCAACGCCATCACCGGCCAATGGACGCCGCGCCCCAGCCGCCATCTCGCC
>JBGSME010000470.1:0-7416 GCA_041740335.1 Bryobacteraceae bacterium
GCGGCACGATGTCGGCCGAGTTCGGGTTCACCGCCGGCGGCACCATCAATCTGGTGACGAAGTCCGGTACGAACCGGATCCACGGATCGGCCTACGAGTTCCTTCGCAACGATAAGTTCGACGCGCGCAACACGTTCGCGCCCACGAAGCTGCCTTTGCGCTACAACCAGTTCGGTGGCACCATCGGCGGACCGATTATCAAGGACCGCACGTTTGCCTTCTTCAACTACGAGAAGTATTTGCTGCGGCGTTCGTCGCCGCGCATCGCGAGCGTACCGATCCCGGAATTCCGCACCGGAGACTTTTCGCGGCTGGCCACCAATACCGGCGCGGCCATCCCGGTGTACGACCCGGCCACCACGCGTGCCAATCCGGCCGGCGCCGGACAGGTTCGCGATATCTTCCCTGGCAACGTCGTTCCCCAAACACGCTTCGATCCGATCACGCCCAAGATCCTCGCGTTCTATCCCCAGCCCAACCGCACGCCAACCAACGCGGCCTCCTTCGCGAATAACTTCCAGGACGCCGCCCTCAGCCGGATCGACTGGACGCAGTGGAACTTCAAGGTGGACCACCGCTTCAACGACAAGAACTCGGTCTTCGTCCGCTACACCTCGGCCCAGCACGCCCCATTCGCGGATTCGTTCTTCACCGATCCTACCGCGGGCGGCAACCGGTCCGACGACCAGACCAACCGCAACGCAGTCGTATCCGACACTCATACGTTCTCGCCGACATTGATCAACAACCTCCGGGTTGGCGTGATGCGCCAGTACTTCGTGTTCACAGCGGTGAATTTTGGCGAAGGATGGCCGAGGAAACTGGGTCTGCCGGCGATCGTCCCCAATGACCAGATGCCGAACATCAACTTCGGCTTCGGCGCCATCGGCGGCGGCGCGGCCGGCCGGCGCGGATCGTTCAACTGGGATATCCAGGACATGGTCACCAAGATCGCGGGCAACCACGCGTTCAAGTTCGGCTACAACCACCGCATTTTACAAGGCGGAAACCTGCAAGGCGCTGCGCTTTCGGGAAACTTCGGTTTCGGCGGCTTGACGAACAATCCGCAGCGAACCGCCGGTACCGGCAGCGACATGGCGCAGTTCCTGTTGGGCGAGGTTTCCAGCGCGTCGATCGATCGCATTTTGGGCAACTCGTTCGAGGGCAAGGCAATCAATTTTTTCGTGCAGGACGACTGGAAGCTCTCGCGCCGCCTGACGTTGAACCTCGGACTGCGCTGGGATTGGCAGCAGAAGCCGTATGAGCGGCACGACGGCCATATCAACTTCGACTATCTCTCGACGAGCCCGGGGAGCGGCTTCCAGGGCAAGACCGTTTATGCGGGCGTGGACGGCCAGCCCCGCGCCTTCCTCGGCGAGGATTACAACGACTTCGGTCCGCGGTTCGGTTTCGCCTTTGACGTATTCGGCAACGGCAAGACCGTGGTGCGCGGCGGCTACGGCATCTTCTATCCATCGATCTTCTACCGCGCCTTCACGGGCAACACGCAGTTGTTCTCGTTGACAACCACTGCGTATGTGGCACAGGGTCCGGGACTGCGGGCGTTCCGTTTCCAGGATGGGTTCCCGCGGGTTCCGATCGAGTCGCCGGGTTCGGCGGCCGGCCCAGACGCGCTGCTCGGCCAGAACGTGAGCACCTCTGAGCAGGATCCGACAACTCCGCTGACACAGCAATGGAATCTTTCCGTCCAGCATCAGTTGGGCGAGTGGCTGGTCGATGCCACCTACGCAGCCAACAAGGGCAACCACTTCCTCGGATCCGGATACAATATCAACCAGTTGGTTCCCAGCGTGCGCCAGCAACTGGGCCAGACTTTGTTTGACCCCGTGCCGAATCCCCTTCGCGGACAGGTTCCGGGCGGATTGGGCGCAGCCACGGTAACCCGCGAGCGGACACTCCTTCCCTTCCCCCAATACAACGCTGTGAACATCTCCAATCCGCGGTTCGGCAACTATCTTTCGCACCAGTTGCAGTTGAACGTGAAGCGGCGGATGACCAACGGATTCCTGGTTCACTTCGCCTACACGGTGGGCAAGAAGATCAGCGATTCGGTGGCGGTGCCGGTGGACTTCGGAGCAATCGAACAGACCAATGAGAACGGCTTCCAGGATGGGCTTACCGGCCGGTATTTGAACAAGAGCGTCGACCCGGCCGACGTCGCACAACGCGGCGTGGTGAGCTTGCTTTATGAATTGCCGTTCGGCCGGGGCAAGATGTTCAATCCCGACAACGCAGTGCTGAACAAGATCGTGGGTGGATGGCAGATCAACACGATCGGCGTAATGCAATCCGGCATTCCGCTGACGGTTCGCGGGGCCAACAACCGCCAGGCGGACCGGCCGAATTCGACCGGAGTATCAGCCAAGATAGACAGCCCGACACGCGAGCGGTGGTTCGACACCAGCGCGTTCATCAACCCGCCGGACTTCACTCTGGGCAACGTGGGCCGGACGATTCCGGACGTGCGTCACCCGGGAACGGTGAACTGGGATCTATCGCTGATCAAGGACACGCACATCGGCGAGCGTGTGAATGTGCAGTTCCGCGCGGAGGCGTTCAACTTCCTGAATGCCACCAATCTCGGACTGGCGAACGATACCTTCTCGGCCGGCGCCAACGGTCAGAACCAAAGCGCGACTTTCGGCACGGTGACCTCGGCTCGCGATGCGCGTGTCGGGCAACTCGGGCTGAAGATCATTTTCTAGTTTTGCTAGCTTAGCTACGACGCGGCCCGCAGCCGGGCCGCGCCCTCCCACACACCCGGTTGAACGCGGTCGACGTACAACTGGAGATGCGGGAACGGGATCTGGATACCCGCCTCGTCGAGCGACACCTTGCACGCCTCGACGACGGCGGCCGAAATATCCTCTTCGTCCTCGGCGTTGGCGATCCACACTTCCACTTCGAGAGAAACCGCGGAATCTCCCAGGCTGACGACGTCGACCCGCGGGACCGGATCGGCCAGAACACCTTCCACTGCCCCAGCCGCGGCGAGCAGCACCTCGCGCGCCTTGGCGATCGACTCCTTGTAGGCGATGCCCAGGGGAACCTCGATGCGCGTGGCGCCGTGCCTGGAATGATTCACCAGCACCTGATCGAGTAGCGCCTTGTTGGGGATGATGACGTAGGTGTTCGAGCGGGTTCGCAAGCGAGTGGTTCGCATTGAGATCTCGACGACGCGACCGCGATGGTCGCCGACCGTAACCCAGTCATTGGTGGTGAAGGGCTTGTCCATCAGGATGAGGAAGCCGGCAATGACGTTGCTGAGCGAGTCCTGGGCGGCAAAGCCGATCGAGAGTCCAAGGACGCCGATGCCGGCGAGCGCGGCAGCCACGTCGACGCCAAGCTGGCCAAGCGACATCACAATCCCCAATACCAACATGACGGTGCGGAACAGGCTCACCACCATGCCAACGATCGCCTGTTCCATTTGCATTTGCTGAAGCGCACGTTCAATGTGCGGCGACAACACTCGGATCGCGATGCGGAAGGCGGCGAAAATGACCAGCGCCGTGAAGAGGTTGGGCAGCCACGCGAGCACGGTCGCGAGGATGGCGGGAAGGCTGATGAGGGACTGGAGCGTTGGAAGCATAACAAACAAACTAGCACTGCTACAAACAAGCGAGCGCCACCGGGCTGAAATTTTTTATTCCTGACTTGCGCCACGGTGCAACCTCATGTATTATCTAGTTTTAATTTGTTAGGGGGTTGTTATCTATGCGCCTACGTCTACTCGCCGCTATTTTTGCCTTTCACGCAGCCGTGGTTCTCGCCCAACAGGGCACCGGCTCCATCACCGGCACGGTCACCGATCAGCAGGATGCGGTGATCGCCGGAGCGGCGATCGAGATCCGCAATACGAATACGAACGCCACGTTCCGCGCAGCGTCCAATGAGAGCGGCGCCTTTGTGGCGCCCGGTCTTCCCGTGGGCGGCTATGAGATTACTGCCGAGGCCGCCGGGTTCAAACGGACGCTGCTAACCGGCATCACGCTGCAGGTGAACCAGACTGCGAATCTGAACCTGAGACTGGAGATCGGGCAGGTGGCCGAATCGGTGGAGGTGGTGGGCGAATCACCGCTGGTGAATACTTCAAACGCCACCGTGGGCGAGGTGATCGAGAATCGCCGCGTGCGGGATTTGCCGCTCAATGGCCGCGGCGCCCTGGCATTGACACTTCTCACCGCCGGCGTGGTCTCAAACGCCGGTCCGACGAACTCGGGCTTCGGCGACCGCGGCATTCAGATCTCTTCCCTCTCGATCAACGGCAGTCCGAGCTCAATGAACAACCAGATGCTGGACGGTTCGAACAATATCCTCTCGTATGTCGGCGAAGTGGGCGTACCGCCGGCCGTTGACGCGGTGGAAGAATTCAAGGTGCAGAGCGGGTCGATGTCGGCCGAGTTTGGATTCACGGCCGGCGGCACCATCAATCTCGTCACCAAGTCCGGCACGAACCGGATTCACGGGTCGCTGTACGAGTTCCTTCGTAACGACAAGTTCGACGCGCGGAACACGTTCGCGCGGACGAAGCTTCCGCTGCGATACAACCAATTCGGCGGAACGATCGGCGGTCCGATTATCAAAGACCGCACGTTCGCATTCTTCAACTACGAGAAGTATCTGCTGCGGCGGTCTTCGCCCCGCATCGCGAGCGTCCCGATCCCCGAGTTCCGCAATGGCGACTTCTCGCGGCTGGCGACGGCAACGGGGGCATCGGTGCCGGTGTACGATCCTTCCACAACGCGCGCCAATCCGGCTGGATCGGGCCTGGTGCGCGACGTATTCCCGGGCAATGTCGTGCCGCGGAATCGTTTTGACCCGATCACGCCGAAGATTCTGGAATTCTGGCCGCAGCCCAACCGGACGCCGACCAATCAATTCACCTTCGCGCAAAACTTCCAGGATGCGGGTCTCTCGCGCATCGACTGGACGCAATGGAACTTCAAGATCGACCATCGCATCAGCGAAAACAACTCGATCTTCCTGCGCTACACCTCTGCCCAGCATGCGCCCTTCGGCGACTCATTCTTTACCGATCAGACGGTGGGCGGCAACCGCAGCGACGACCAGACCAATCGCAACGCGGTGGTCTCCGACACTCACACGTTCTCGCCGACATTGATCAACAATTTGCGCGTGGGCGTGATGCGCCAGTTGTTCTTCTTTACCGCGGTGAACTTCGATCAGGGATGGCCGCGTAAATTGGGTCTGCCGGAGATCGTCCCCAATGACCAGATGCCGCAGATCAACTTCGGGTACGGCACCATTGGCGGCGGGGCCGCCGGCACCCGTGGATCGTTCAACTGGGACATTCAGGACACCCTCACCAAGATCGCCGGCGATCACACGCTGAAGTTCGGCTACAACCACCGCATTCTGCAAGGCGGCAATTTGCAGGGCGCCGCACTTTCGGGAAGCTATACCTTCTCCGGGCTCACCAACAACCCACAGCGACCGGCCGGTACCGGCAACGACATGTCGCAGTTCCTGATGGGTGAGGTGTCGAGCGCGGGCATTGACCGCATTCTTGGCAACTCATTCCACGGCCTGGCGATCAGCACCTTCGTCCAGGACGACTGGCGGCTTTCGCGCCGCCTCACCGTGAACCTGGGGATGCGGTGGGACTGGCAGCAGAAGCCGTACGAACGCCACGACGGGCACATCAACTTCGACTATTTGGCAACGAGCCCGGTGAGCGGCCTCCAAGGCGAAACGGTCTATGCCGGCGTGGACGGCCAACCACGATCGTTCATGAACGAGGACTACAATGATTTCGGCCCGCGCCTCGGCTTCGCGCTCGACGTATTCGGCACTGGCAAAACCGTGCTTCGCGGGGGCTACGGCATTTACTATCCATCGATCTTCTACCGCGCCTTCACGGGCAACGTGCAGTTGTTCTCGTCCACGCGGACCAACTACGTGGCGCAAGGTCCGGGACAACGGTCGTTCCTGTTCAAGGATGGCCTTCCGCGGGCGCCGCTCGGGTCGCCGGGATCGGCGGCCGGTCCGGATGCGCTGCTTGGCCAAGCCGTTTCCACGCGGGAACAGGACCCGACCACGCCCCTCACCCAACAGGCGAACCTGTCGGTGCAACAGCAGATCGGCGAGTGGCTGATCGACGCCACCTACGCCGCCAACAAGGGCAATCACTTCCTGGCTTCGGGCTACAATCTCAACCAGCTCAGCCCCGACGTGCGGCGGCAACTCGGCCAGACACTGTTCGAACCTGTGCCCAATCCGCTGCGCGGCCAAGTACCGGGCGGCCTGGGAGCGGCCACCATCACGCGCGAGCGAAGCTTGCTTCCCTTCCCTCACTACACCAGCGTGTCGATCTCCAATCCGCGCTACGGGAACTACATGTCGCATCAGTTGCAGGTCAACGTGAAGCGCCGGATGACGGCGGGCTTCCTCGTGCATTTCGCATACACCGCCGGCAAGAAGATCAGCGACTCGGTGGCCGTGCCGGTGGACTTTGGCGCCGTGGAGCAGACCAACGAAAACGGATTCCAGGACAACCTGTTCAATCGCCAGTTGAACCGCAGCGTGGATCCCACCGACGTTTCCCAGCGCGGCGTCATCAGCTTGCTCTACGAGTTGCCGTTCGGTAAGGGGAAGGCGTTGTCGCCGGATTCGGCCGTCCTCAACAAGATTGTCGGCGGATGGCAGATCAACTCGATCGGCGTGATGCAGACCGGTATCCCGCTCACCGTGCGCGGCGCGAGCAACTTCCAGGCGGACCGGCCCAATTCCACCGGCGTCTCAGCCAAGATCAGCAATCCCACTCGCGAGCGGTGGTTCAACACGGACGCGTTCATCAATCCGCCCGATTTCACCTACGGCACCGTCGGCCGCACGCTGCCGGATGCGCGGCATCCGGGCACGGTGAACTGGGACCTCTCACTGATCAAGGACACCCACATCGGCGAGCGGTTGAACGTGCAGTTCCGCGCCGAAGCGTTCAACTTCATGAACCTCACGAATCTTGGCCTGGCCAATGACACCTTCTCCGCCGGTCCGGACGGCAAGAATCGAAGCGCCACGTTCGGTACGATTGCTTCGGCTCGCGACGCGCGGGTGATCCAGTTCGGGTTGAAGATCATTTTCTAGCCTTGTGCGCGGCGGCTGGTACGATGGGAGCGTCCCCCAGCCTATGATCCGCGCACTTATCTTCGACCTCGGGAACGTCATCGTCCCGTTTGACTTCAACAACGCTTACGAGCGAATGGAACCATTGTGCGGTTTCGACCGGAAAGAGATCCGTTCGCGCATCGGCAGCCGCGATTTAGCGCGGAGGCTCGAGAGCGGGCAAATCGCCGCGCTCGATTTCGTCGCCGAGATGAACGATGCGCTGGGGACGCGGATGAGCTACGAGGAGTTCCGGGAAATCTGGGT
>JBGSME010000471.1:0-6138 GCA_041740335.1 Bryobacteraceae bacterium
TGGTGTCCTCGCCCACCAGCGGCAGCATCTCGCGCGACCATTCCGCTGCCGCCGCGCGCAGACGCTTCGCCTCGGCAGGAAACTGCGCCGCCACGTCCCGATTCTGCCCCGGATCTTTCTCCATATCGAACAATGCCCCGGTTTGATCCAGCCGGTGACGCTCGGTCCGCACGCTCACCCGCTTCTGCCACAGCGAGAAAATCATCCGGTCCGGCCACGCTTCTGCCTTCCCTTCGAGCAGTGGCCGCACGCTTTTTCCGTCCAGCGGCTTGCTCGACGTCACCGGGATCCCCGCCAGATCGGTCAGCGTCGGCAGCAAGTCGATCGCTCCAGCGATTTGGGAAACGCGCCCGCCCGCCCGCACATGCCCCGGCCAGCGGATCAGGAATGGCACCCGTAGACCACCCTCGTCCACCGATCCCTTGCGGCCCTTCATGCCGTCGTTCCAACGCCAGCTATTCGGGCCGTTGTCGGAAAAATAAATCACCACCGTGTCGCGCGCGAGATCCAGATCGTTCAACTGCTTCAGCACGCGCCCCATGTTCCAGTCGATGTTCTCGCAAAGCGCCAGCGCCGCCCGCGTCATCCCGATCTCTTCCTTCTCCGGATCCCGGTTCCGCATCGCCAGGTTGGCATTGGCGAACTTGTTGAAGAAACGGTCCGGCACCTGCATCGGCGAATGCGGCGTGTTCAACGGCAAATAGCAGAAGAAAGGACGCCGCCGGTTCTCTTCCATAAATCGCAGCGCATGGTCGGTAAGATCGTCGATAATGAACCCCCGGCCCCGCACCAGGCTCCCGTTGTGATCCATCTCCGAGTCAAAATACTGGCCCCAGTGGCCCTCCGTGAATCCGTAGTATTCATCGAACCCGCGCGCGTTCGGATGATACGGATGCTGCGACCCGTTGTGCCATTTTCCAAACGCACCGGTGGAATACCCGGCTGCGCGAAACGTATCCGCTACCGTCGTCTCATCGGTGTTCAGCCGTTCCTGCCCAGTCGACACTCCGCGCACGCCGCCCCGCGCATGATACCGGCCCGTCAGGAACTCCGCCCGCGTCGGAGCGCACACTGAACACACAAAGAACCGATCGAAGCGCGTGCCGTCACGTCCCAACGAATCGATATTCGGTGTCGAAAGATTCTTGTTCCCATGGATGCTCAGATCCCCCCAGCCCTGATCGTCGGCGAGCATCACCACGATGTTTGGAGGCCGCATCGGCGCACCTGCCGATCGCGAACCAAGCGCCGTCGCGAGTCCGCCGAGCTGCAACATCTGGCGTCGGGAGGGCAGGGAAGTCGTCGTTGTTCGAGTCACCGTAACAGAGTAACAATAGCCGAGCCGCGAGCGTGAGCGAGCCGGTTGCTTCATCGCACTCCGTATGGGCTAAGGTGGGAACATGCCTCCGGAAACTACCATGGAGCTGCGCGCCCAATTGAACTACGCTCGCTGCCGGACCGATGAAATTTTCCAGCTCCTCGCGCCCGGGGCACTCTATGACCGCGCCGTCGACGAGCGCCACCGTTTCCTCTTCTACCTCGGCCACCTCGAAGCCTTTGACGCGAACCTCCTCGGCAGCTACGCGCTGTCGCTCCCGTCACCCAACCCCGCGTTCGACCAATTGTTCGCCTTCGGTATCGACCCCGATTCCTCCGGACTGCCCACCGACACGCCAAGCGACTGGCCTTCTCCCGAACACGTCGCCGCATACTGCGCCCAGGTGCGCAACGCCGTTGATCGCCATCTCCATCTCGTCCCCGAGCAGCTCGCCCACGTCGCCATCGAACACCGCCTCATGCACGCCGAGACGCTGGCCTACCTGTTGCACAATCTTCCGCTCGATCGCAAAGTCGCCCTCCACGACGCCGAACCTCCCCCCAGCCCCGGGCCGCTGGATCATCGTTGGTGTGAGATTGCGTCAGGCCGAGCCACCCTCGACCGCCCCCGCGATGGCTCTTTTGGCTGGGACAACGAGTTCGACGCCACCGGCGTCAACGTCCCCGCCTTCGCCATCGCCAGCCACAAAGTCACGAACGGAGACTACCTCCGCTTCGTCGCAGACGGCGGATCGCCTTCCCACTTCTGGCGCAGCGAAAATGGCGATTGGCTTCTCCGTACCATGTTCAACCAGATTCCCTTGCCGCTCGACTGGCCCGTCTACGTCACCCACCGGCAAGCGCGCGACTACGCACAATGGTCCGGCCACACGCTCCCCTCGGAAGCCCAATTTCATCGCGCCGCCGAAGGCGCTCCCGTCCAGGCCGGCAACGTCGCCTTCGCCCGTTGGGACCCAGTCCCCGTCAACGCCACCCCTGCCGCCGCCAGCACCGCCGGCATTTCACAGCTCAGAGCCAACGGCTGGGAATGGACGCGCGATCTCTTCCGCCCACTCCCCGGCTTTGAGCCCTTCGATTTCTATCCCGGCTACTCCGCCAACTTCTTCGACGACGATCACTACGTCCTAAAAGGTGCATCGCCTCGCACCGCCCCCAAACTCCTCCGCCCATCCTTCCGCAACTGGTTTCGCGACGACTACAAATACGTCTTCGCCACCTTCCGCTGCGTCGAAGAGTAACCGCGCCCGCTTCAGCTCTGAAACATTTCCCCCTTTTCCCCCTTGACACCGGCAGCGGAAAAGATTATAAGTTACTCCATTCTAGTCATTGAAATTAAGGAGTAATAATTTATGGCCGGCACTCGCACCCTCCTCATTGGGCTGATGCTCTCAGGCGTGCTTTTCGCGCAAGACTACCGTGCACGCCTTCAGGGCACGGTCACCGATTCGACCGAAGCCGTTGTCGCCGGTGCCAAAGTCCGCCTCACAAACAGTGATACCGGGGTGACGGTCACCCGCGACAGTGCAGAGAATGGCCGGTACCTCTTTGACTTCGTCGAGCCGGGGAACTATGAAGTTGCCGTCGAACTCGAAGGCTTCAACAAATACGTTCAGCAGAATATCCGCGTGCAGGTCCGCGCCGACGTCACCGTGAACCCGGTTCTCAGGCTGGGCGCGCTTGTCGAAACGGTCACGGTCCAGGCCGCTCCTGTCGAGGTCCAGTTCAATACGAGCACCATGGCGCTCACCGTAGACCGCAAGATGCTGACTGACCTGCCGGTGCTCGCGCGCAATCCGTTCACGCTCGCGCTGCTCGACCCGGCAGTCGTCAACCGCTACACCAGCAATCTCTCCACCCGGAATCCCTTCTACATGTGGTCTTCCTCCTCGCTCGACGTCGGAGGCAACACCACCCGGCGCAACGACCTCCAACTCGATGGCGCGCCTCTTCAACTCGGCTGGAAGGGATCCTACGCTCCGCCCATGGACGCCACGCAGGAAGTTACCGTTCAGCAGAACGCGGTTGACGCCGAATACGGCCACAGCGCCGGCGGCGTTCTCAGTCTATCCATGAAGTCCGGCACCAACGAGTTCCACGGGACCGGTTATTACTTCGGCCGCAACCCAGCCCTCAACGCGGTTACTAACTCCGTCGTTCGCGCCCCGAACGCTGTTCGCAATCACATTTGGGGCGGCACGCTCGGCAATCCGATCATCAAGAACAAGCTGTTTACCTTCACATCCTACGAGCAATGGAAAACAAAGGACCCCCGGCAGCAGCAGTTCACCCTCCCCACCGACCTTGAACGAACGGGCAATTTTTCTCAGTCGCTCAACGCGCAGGGTGGGCTCCGTTCCCTCTTTGATCCCTGGACAACCCAACTGAACGCTTCCGGCCAAGCCTCCCGCACTCCATTTCCAGGCAACATCATACCGGCCAGCCGTATCGACCCCACCTCCCGCCTCGTGATGAACGACATTTGGTCTCCCAACGGTCCCGGCACTGGCTTCACTGGCGTCAATAACTATCAGGTGGCCTACTTCTGGTTCCTCGATAACTGGAACTTCTCCAATCGCACGGACTTCAATCCAAACGACAAATGGAAGCTCTTCGGCCGTTACAGCCGCTTCCGCACCGATCTCGACCAGAACAACTACTCTCCCAATAATTCACCGGCGGCGCGCAACGACAACGGCGGCGTCATGAACTCCCGCAACATCGCCGCCGACGCGGTCTACACCATGAACCCCAGCACCGTTCTGAATTTTCGCTGGAGCTACGCGTCGCTCAACGACGATTACGACGCCCCGTCCTCGAAGGTCGGTGCAGCCGGACTGCAGAAGGTCTGGCCCAATAATCCTTGGTACGGTTCCTACCTCGAAGGCATTCCCGCCATCTACTATCCCGAGGTCATCGTCAGCGGGCGCGGAACCGCTAACTTCGGAAAAGGCGGCTGGTGGTTCCAGCATCCTTCCAGTTACAACTACAGCGGGCGTGTGTCCAAGAACGTCGGCCGGCACTACATGAAATGGGGCGGGGAAAGCCGCCTCACCCGCGGTAACTCCGTTCGTCCCAACCTGATGAATTTCCGGTTCGGCCCCGCCTTCACTGCGGACACATTCCAGGCGCCCAACACCCTGCTGCGAGGCGATGGCTGGGCCACCTTCCTCCTCGGCGCACTCGATGAAACGTCGCAGGCTCAGTTCATCCCGCTCCAGAAGGCCTGGACCGATTTCTACGGTCTCTACTACCACAACGACATCAAACTCGGGCGCAACCTGACGCTCAATCTCGGCATCCGCTACGAGTATGAAACCGGAGTCTATGACGCCGACGATCGCCTCTCCCGCCAACTCGATCTCACCAACCCCATTCCCGAATTCCAGCAAAATCCGCCTCTCATCCCCGCCGACGTGCTCAGTTTGCGAACCGCTCCGCCCATCTTCAATGGCGCTTGGCAGTTTGTCAGTAAAGACCGCCGCAGCAGTTGGGATAGCCAAAAAAACATCATCATGCCTCGTGCCGGGTTCGCCCTTCGCATCAATGACCGTACCGCCTTCCGCGCCGGCTTCGCCCGCTACGTCGTTCCGCCCATCCTGACCACCGACACTCTCGGCAGCGCGAAATACCCCGGCTTCAGTGCTGTTACTACAGTGGCGCCCGATCTGCAGGGAGTGCCTCAGGCGCGCTTCGGCGATCCCTTCCCGGCCTCCAACCCGCTGATCGCTCCCGTCGACCGGAAGCTCGGCCGCTACACCAACCTTGGCAATGCCGCCGACTGGAATAAGCAGGACTTCCGCTCCGGCGTCAACGATCGCGTCAACTTCTCCCTCCAACGCCAACTTCCTTCCGACGTTCACCTCGACGTGACTTACTTCATCAACTTTGGCCGCGCTCAGCCCTATAATCTCGCCGTCAATATGACGGATCCGAATCTCGTCTATCAATACAAAGCGGCCGTGGACCGCAGCGTCGCCAATCCCTTTTCCCACTACCTCACTCCCGAAACGTTTCCAGGTCAGCTTCGCAATCAGCCCAACATTCGCGTCCGCGATCTCCTTCGCCCCTACCCCCAATACGGCGATCTCACACAGTTCAACACCGACGGTGTCCACAACCGCTACCACGCTCTCCAGATCAAGGTCCAACGCGCCTACGCGAACGGCATGATGTTCCTGGTCGGCTATAACTATAACCGCGAAAAGACCGAGGCCTTCTTTAACGATATCGATCAGTTCGCCAACCGCTTCACTTACATCGATAGCAACAATCCGCGCCACCGTATCTCGACCGCCGGCGTCTATGACCTGCCTTGGGGCCGCGGGCGGCGCTTCCTTTCCGCACCCCATCCCGTCGTCGATGCAGTCCTCGGCGGTTGGTCTCTAAGTGGACTCTTGTTCGCCAACACTGGCGGCTTCCTCCGGTTCGGCACAATGCAGGCCTCCGGCAATCCTAGGATCGATAGCCCCACTCGAGACCGCGGCTTCGATACATCGAAGTTTAGCCGCCAGCCGGCCTATACGCCGCGTTCGAACCCCTTCCAGTATCCGGACCTGAATGGCTGGCTCAACTGGAACCTCGATACCACGCTCTCCAAGTTCTTCCGCATCACCGAGCGTGTTCGATTCGAAATGCGGCTGGAGGGTTACAACATTACTAACTCGTTCATCCCCACCGATCCCAATACCAACGTCCTGCAACCGACCTTCGGACGGTCACTCAGCCAGTTGAATCGGGGACGGGAGTTTCAGTACACCGCTCGGATTCACTTCTGAGTCAGATACTTCTTCACCAGCTCCG
>JBGSME010000472.1:0-5095 GCA_041740335.1 Bryobacteraceae bacterium
GTGAGAAATCGCGCAGGACGCGTTGTCCGCCGACGGGGCAGCAAGACGGTATTTCTTCGGTGAAGCTCCTGAGCGGAGGCCTTGGGCATAGAAACGCGAAGACCGCCCGAAGGGCGCTCCACTTCCCTTCCTGGTTCCACGCCCTCGTCCAGGGGATGCAATGTGAGCAAGGGGGAACACAATTTGAGAACGAGACCGGAAATTATCGTGACCCGTTACACTATCCCTGATCGCCGACATATTCCCAATGTCTGCCCCAGGGTGTCTCAAAGCGCGCGAAGTCGCGTACCACAAGTTGCCCGCCTTGCTCTCCGACGATTCCAGGCCCGCCGGGGGCTGCCGAGGATGGTGAAAGGCCCACTCGCGGGCGCGTCGCATGCCGCTCCCAGTGACGCCATAAATCAACCGGGTGGTTCATGTTGGGCACGCCAAAATTACTCAGGTCATGCAGATTGGGCAAACTGTTGGTGCCGTGACGTTCTGCCCGCCTCTCGGTTGCCACCAGGATCCCGCGCTTCAACTCCCGAATCTGACTGACAACTCCGCGCTTGAAAAGCCACGTTTTGGGGATATCGGGACGCAGGGGGCCTAATTCCGGGTAGTCTGCCAACAGGCAGGAGCCGCTCTTCTCCAGTTGCCAGACAAGATAGCGGGTCTGCACGACTTCATTGGTGGTTTGCCAGAGATTGGCGCGATACTGGCTGTCGTTGAGATGCTGCTTCCTTTGCGTGACCTTCTCGAAGGCGGTCATGTAGCCGTAGCTCAAGCCCAATTGAACCAGCCCGGGATCAAGATCTGCGATGCCACCCAGCGAGAGCGAAGGAGATATCTCCAGAACTTCGACACCTGGCGGAAGGGCATTGCGAGCGAATGCCAGTTCGCTGGCCTCGATTTCGTCGGTGAGGACCTCCAGGGTCCACGACGTGGCGCTGGGAATCGTATGTGTTTGGTGGTTTTCCGGAGGCGCAAGGAGGCTGCCCCAAATCGCGTCCTCTCGGGCGAGGAGAAACAGGACCCGCAGTGATTGGTGGCCGGCACGGTAAGCAACGCCACAAGGTCGAGCCCGGCGCGAACCGGCAGGGTCTCGCGCACGCCTCCGTCAACGAAACCGTGCCTCCAACGGCCGGGTTGTAATAGATCTGTCGGCGATCATCAGAAAACGTAGTTTTCTGAACGTGTAGCCGGGGCTATAGCCTCATCGCGCCGGAGGCGGGAAAGAAGGATTGACTACCGGGATTGACGAGGAAGCCAGGGAACTGTATATTACTACATTCGCCACAGGGTCAGGACACTCCTGTCTCCAAATCCATTTTCCAACCAAGTCTTGAGGCGATCATCGGCGCCGTGCAAACGTGACGGATCAATGTAGTCAACGATTGGAACAACGCGGCCGATCTCCACCATTGGTTCCCATTTCGTGGGATCGGGGCTCCTGAAAAGACCACCGCGCTCGTCTACGGCATAAGTACGCCTATCCTCGAGAGCAACGCTGACCAAACGTAGCGGGACGCGAAACAGCGCCGGATTAACAGTATGCACCATTACTTGTTAGGACGAAGCCGCTCGCGCGGCGGACGCTGGCGCGTGCCGTTAGGGTAACGTTCGGTGGTTGAGCGGAATAATTTGGGTCGCAAGGAAAGGAGTCCTTGTGACCCAATTGCACAAAATGATGCTGGAGGAACTCCAGCGTCGTAATTACTCGAAGAATACAACGCGGTCGTATCTCAAGATAGTCCGTGACTTCGCCAAACACTTCAACAAGCCACCCGATCAACTCGGGTTGGACGAGATCCGCCAGTATCAGGCCCACCTGCTCGAAGAGCGTAAGCTGGAAGCCCGGACGGCCGGCTACTATACCTCGGCACTGCGCTTCTTCTTCGTCAAAACCCTCAAGCGGCCATACCAACTGGAAGAGTTCCCGTACCCGAAACGGCCGCGCCGTTTGCCCATCATCCTGAGTCAGGAAGAAGCCATCGCCGTGGTCAACTCGGCCAGCAACATCTTCCACCGCGCCATGCTCATGACGCTCTACTCAACCGGCATCCGGCGAACCGAGATGTGCAACCTCAAGGTGGAAGACATCGACAGCAAGCGCATGCTCATCCACGTCCGCCAAGGCAAAGGCGGCAAAGATCGTGACGTGCCGCTGAGCCCGAATCTACTGGAGACTCTGCACGCCTACTACCGCTGGATGCGGCCGAAGACCTATCTGTTCCCCGGCACCGTGGATGGCTGGCGAGCAGACAAGCCCGTTACGAGCAAAGTGCCGTGGGAAGCCTGTCAGGAAGCGGCCAAACGCGCGGGTATCACAAAGCGAGTCAGCCCACACTTGCTGCGTCATAGCTTCGCCACTCACCTGATGGAGAACGGAGCCGACCTGCCGACGGTACAAGCCTTGCTCGGCCACACCGACCTCAAGCCGACTTCCATCTACCTGCACCTGTCCGAGCGCCATCTGAAAGCGGCGGGCACACCACTGGACAAGGCTACGCTCGCGCCGCTGGACCAAGTCAAGCGTTCGCGCAAGCCCCTACTGCCATCGGCGCCGGTTACGGAGCACAGTAAAGAAGTGAGCCGGCCACCGCTCGAGGTGGCTGACATCATTCGAGCGGTTGGCAAACGCTTCATCGAGAAGAACCGGTCCTGGTTGACAGGGCTGCATCTGAAGGTGCTCACCGCCATCGAGCGCTGCCGCACGGCCGCGCTCGGTGGCCACCGGGACCGGTGCACTCGCTGCGGCTACCAATCGGCCATCTCGTACAACTCATGCCGCAACCGCCACTGCACGAAGTGTCAGACCGGCGCACGCAACAAGTGGCTGGCTGCGCGCAGTCAGGAACTGCTCCCGGTCCCCTATCTTCATGTGGTCTTCACGCTGCCGCAGGAACTGGCGCCGTGGGCTTATCACAACAAGCGCATTCTCTATGACCTGCTGTTTCAGGCCAGCGCGGCGACTTTACTGGAGGTCGCCGCCGATCCCAAACATCTGGGCGCCGAGATCGGCATCCTCAGCGTGTTGCACACGTGGGGTCAAACGCTCCAGCATCATCCGCATGTGCACTGCGTCATCCCAGCCGGTGGGCTGTCGCTCGATCACACACGATGGGTGCATCCGCGCTACGCCTTCTTCCTGCCCGTGAAAGTCTTGGGCCGCGTCTTCCGTGGCAAGTTCGTCGCCGGGCTCAAGCGCGCCTGGAAGCGGCATGAGCTCTGCCTGCCGGGCTCGTTGCAGAGCTTCGCCCAAGAGAACGCCTTAAGGAGTTTCATCCGGTCTTTGTTCCGTAAGGATTGGGTGGTGTACGCCAAGCCTCCCTTTGGCGGGCCTCAGTACGTACTCCAATACCTGGCACGTTACACGCATCGTGTGGCGAGCTCCAATCATCGGCTGATCAGCTTTGCCAATGACAAAGTGACGTTCCGATGGAAAAACTACAAGCGCGGTGGCCAACAGGCAATCATGACGCTCGCCGTCGATGAGTTCCTGCGCCGGTTCCTGCAACATACGCTGCCGCCGCGCTTCGTTCGGATCCGCTCTTTCGGGTTCCTGGCCAATCGGCGTCGCGCGCAACTGCTGCCCCTTTGCCGGCAAATGCTGTCGGTCAAAACGTCCACCTCAACGCCTGCCGTAAATGCTACAACAGCACCGCCGCTAATGGCGATGTCCGCACTGCGGCGGAGCGATGGCGGCCGTTGAGCGGTTGACACGCCAGGAACTGCTTTGGGAGTTGAGCCGGCAAGGAGCGGCGATTGATTCTTCGTGACGTGCCACCCAAATCGGCTACGACCGCTTGCTCCGGCAGGCGTCGCGGTCGTGCGCCCGATGGCCTCGAGGTTGACTGTTTTCGGGAGCCGACCAACTTGACTTACCCAGTTTCTTCGGGCTCCGTCAGTTCGCTGGGCTCGCTTGTGGCCCTCGTCGCAGTTCCGGCAGCGCCACCTCAGCCTCTGGCGGGCATCGAAAACCCATAGCTGACGCGTCCACCGCCCACGCGAGCGGCTCCCTCCAAACGTCGCTATCCGAAGTGATCCGGCGTCGCCCACTCCGTCACGCCCACGCATTCCGGCGCCGGATCACTCCAGATAGCGTTCTAGCGTTGATCGTCACCTATCGGAGTCCGAGGGCATGGAAAGCGGCAAGATACGAGTATGCGCAACGGATTTACGGCGATTGTGGAGCAAGACGGGCCCTGACACATTGCGTATTGCGCTGAAGTGCCTGGAACAAATGGCCAGGGCCCAACCCGCGAAGAATGCCTTTCAAGCCTTCCTGAGGCGATCGCCTTTGATCCTGGAGCACCGCCGTGAAGAATCGTTCCGCTCCATACCTCCTGAAGCAAAACAGGAACTTGTCGTAGTTGGATGAAACGCGAAGCGTTGATCCGCCATGCGGTTGCATCGTTCGCCGGGAGCGCAAGGAGCATTCCCTTTGGAAGAACCCGCTAACGGGCCATGCCGAAGCATGTTCCCAGGCCTGTCGAGATCGCCAACCTTTTGGCCAAGAGGATTTGCCGGAGGCTTTTGATCGCCGATCCGCCCGGTTAGCCGTCCCAACCGCGCGGCGTGTTGAAGCAAAGCCGGCAAGTAGACACACAGAGCCATTAGAGCTGCGACGTCTACGAGTGACAGCCTCCGCGCCATATGCGTATCTGTTCGCATCTGCCTGCCCCCGCGCGCGGAAATCTCCGAATGGCAGCGCGCCCGAACGCGCTTCTCCCACCCGCTATGCGGAGTGATAGTCCGCACTGTTCGGGCCGATGCGAAGAATCGCCACCAGCCCGCTGCCAATCGTAAACCTCCAAGCCGAACTCGACCCCCTCCACCGCATCGCCGTCCGGTGGACCGACAGCACAAACGCAACGAGCCTCGTCGTCCTCGATCTGGACCTGAACGCCGTGCAGTAGTCCCCCGGTGCCCCACCTACGCTGCCGTCGTCGCCCGATCCGGTTCCGCCGCACAGCCCCTGTACCCTTGAAACCGAGCCCGGACTGCGATAAGCAGTAGGGCCTCGGCCACACTGGAGAGAGCGCCATATTGCCCCCTGCGAGTACAGCGCCTGGGGGGGACGAGCGCCTCCCCGGTGCGGACCGTGAGGCAC
>JBGSME010000473.1:0-6284 GCA_041740335.1 Bryobacteraceae bacterium
CAAGATGCTGCTTGACCAAGGATACTGGCCGGAGTCGCTACTCACGCCGCCGTCGGACGCCGCGATGCAGTTCGACATCAAGGCTTCGGTGGAGATGGGCTTCAACGGCGTGCGGAAGCATCAGAAGCTTGAGGATCCGCGATTTCTATACTGGGCCGACAAGATGGGTTTTCTCGTTTCGGACGAAATGGCGAACGCGTACGAGTACGACGCCGATTACGCGGCGCGGTTCACGCGGGAGTGGATGGAAGTGGTGGAACGGGATATCAGCCACCCGTCGGTGATCATGTGGGTGCCGATCAATGAAAGCTGGGGGACTCCCAATCTCGCCGACGCGACGCAGCAGGCGCATCTGAAGGCCCTTTACTGGCTGACGAAATCCTTGGACCCGACGCGTCCGGTGATCGATAACGACGGCTGGGAGCACGTGGACACGATGGATCTGTTCACGATCCACGACTATACGGGATCGGGCGACGCGTTCTACGAGAAGTACAAAGACATCGGCAAGGCGGGGGCGCCGATTCCGAACAACGGGCGTGCCATCTTCGCACCCGGCTATTCGTATAACGGGACGCCGTTTCTGCTATCGGAGTTCGGAGGGATTGCGTTTGTTCCGGAGGGGGCGCGCGTTCCCGGCGATGCGTGGGGATACGCGGGCACCGAGAAGACGGCCGAAGCCGCGCTGGCGCGCTTGCAGGGGCTCTACGAGGCGATCGCGCGGATTCCCGCTATCGCCGGGATTTGTTATACGCAGATCACCGACGTGGAGCAGGAGGTGAACGGGTTGATGACCTACGATCGCAAGATGAAATTCGACGTGGCGAAGGTGAAGGCTATGAACGACAGGTTGCGGTAAGGGAGCGGGGCCTATGAAGCGCAGATCCTTTCTCCAAACCGCGGCCGCAACGGCTATTCCGGCGCTTGCCGCGCAACGCTCCGCGGAACGGCCCAACGTGATCCTGGTGCTCACCGACGATCAAGGTTACGGTGACATATCCGCTCATGGGAATCCGGTATTGAAGACGCCGAGGATGGATAGGCTGCGGGCCGAGAGCGTGCGTCTCACGGATTTTCACGTGACCCCGATGTGTACTCCGACGCGCAGCCAGTTGATGACCGGGCGGGCCTGTCTGGTGAACGGAGCCATGAACGTGAGCAGCGGGCGGACGCAGTTGCGGACCGACGTTCCGACGATGGCGGAAATCTTCGCGGCCTCCGGCTACAAGACAGGACATTTTGGGAAATGGCACCTGGGCGATACGTATCCGTACCGGCCTATCGACCGTGGGTTTCAGGAGTCGATATGGTTCGCGTCGTCGCACATCGGCTCTACTCCGGATGCCTGGAACAACGACTACGTCAACGACACCTACCGCCACAACGGCCGGCCGCAGAAATACGAAGGCTACTGCACGGACGTGTTCTTCGGCGAGGCGATGAATTGGATCCGGGCCCGTGCGCGGGCCAAGCAGCCGTTCTTTACATACCTGCCGACCAACGCTCCCCACGGGCCGCTGTTTGCGCCGGAGAAATACAAGCAGCCGTACGCGGACCAGCCCGCGCCAGTGGCCTCGTTCTTCGGGATGATCGCCAACATCGACAAGAATCTGGGCAAATTGGAGACGATGCTGGTGGAGGAGGGTCTGCGCGACAACACGATTTTGATTTTCATGACGGACAACGGCGGGACCGCTGGCGTGAAGGTGTTCAATGCGGGAATGCGCGGGAGGAAGATCGAACTGTGGGATGGGGGGCATCGGGTGCCGTTTTTCATCCGGTGGCCAGAGGGCAAAATAGGCGGCGGCAAGGACGTGAACGACTTGACGGCGGTGCAGGATGTGCTGCCCACGCTGATGGATTTGTGCCATCTAAAGGAACCCGCCGGCGCGAAGTTCGAAGGCGAGAACCTGGTCCCGCTGCTGCGTGGAAGCGGGGAGCCGTTGCCGGACCGGATGGTGGTGGTCCAGTTCAGCCGGATGAACGCGCCTGTCCCGGTGAAGGGCGACGCGGCTGTGTTGTGGAAGAAATGGCGGCTGGTCTCCGATCAGGAGTTGTACGATATTTCCGAGGATCCGGGACAGGAGAAGAATCTGATCGACCAAGCCCCGCAGGTTGTGGCGAAGATGCGGGCGCATTACGAAAAGTGGTGGAGCGAAGTGTCGCCGGGCCTGGGAGATTTTCAGCCGATCCACATTGGTTCCGACAAGGAGAACCCGGTGCTGGCGTCGCCCACCGAATGGGCGGATTCGTTCCTGGACCAGGCGAAGCAGATTCGCGCCGGCCAGCGGCGTAACGGGCAATGGCACGTGATGGTGGAGCGCGACGGCGAGTATGAATTCACGCTGCGGCGGTGGGCTGAGGAAGTGGATGTGCCGATGCGCGCGCCGCTGCCGCCACATCAGGGCGAGTTAGGGTTATACGATGCGGGCGTGGCGCTGCCGATCCATAAGGCGGAACTGCGAGTGGGTGAGCGACGGGCGTCGCTGCCGGTGACGGAGGAGGAGCGGAAAACCACGTTCCGCATGCGCTTGAAGAAAGGCCGGACGACCATGCAGACATGGTTTTACGACGAAGCGGGGAAGGAGATCTGCGGCGCCTATTATGTCTACGTAGAACGGCTGTGATTCGGGGCTTGCGTGGAAAATCAGGTGAGGGCGTCGAGCGGCCTTCTGGGATGGGGGCGCGCTTCCCCGCTGCGAACGATGGCGAGCCGGGTGGCGATCGGGCCCACCAGTTCCGACATGGCAACAGCGGCGACGACGACGGTGGAGATTCCGGGCGCCAACTCCGGGTAGCGGCGATTGATGGTGAGGACAAGCCCAAGAGCCAGTCCGGCCTGCGCGATCAGGCCGAACCCCAACAGGCGCTGCACCACATCCTCCAGGCCCTCGCGGCGGGCGCCAAGGTTCGCGCCGACGAACTTGCCGGTCATACGGGCGAGCACGTAGACGATGCCGAGGTTTCCCATGGACTTCAGCAGGGCCAGGTTCAGGTCCGATCCGGCCAGGACAAAGAAGATGGCGTAGAACGGCGGGTCGCTCGAAGACAAGGCATTGTACAAACGGCGGCTATCGACGGAGAGGTTGACCATGGTTGCGCCAACGGCCAGACTCGCCAATAGGGTTGAGAGTTCCAGCCAGAGGGCAACGCCGACGCAGAGGAGCACGCAGCCGGTCACGAGGATGAGCATTTCGCCGTGCTCGACGACCCTGGTTGCCCAGGAAGCCAACAGCAGGCCGACCAGAAAGCCGAGCGCCACCGATCCGATGAGCTGCCACAGGAGCGAGTAGAGCGATCGATACAGCACCTCGAAGAAGCGGCCGTCGCCGCCCACGCTTGAACTCAAATCGATGACCGAGGCTACAAGCGCGAACCCGGTGAGGCAGAGGATGTTATTGACGCCAACTACGCCGAGCACGGTCTCGGTGAGTGGTCCGGAAGAGTTGCATTCACGGATCACCATGAGTGTGGAAGCCGGCGCGGTGGCCATGGCAATCGAGCCGAGGAGGAGCGATGATTGCCAGGTCTGCCCAAGCGCGAGCATGGCCGCGCTGACAAGAAACGCAGCGAGAAGAGACTCGGCGAGAGTGACGCGCAGGACGCGAAGGCCGACGGTTCGCGCGCGTTGGATGTCGAAAATAGACCCAACGGAAAAGAGAATCATCCCGAGCGCCACCTGGCTGAAGACGCTGAGCGTGGCGAGATTCTCATGGCTGACCCAACCCATCACCGAGGGCCCCACAATCACACCCACCGCAATGTAGCCGACCACTTCCGGAAGCCGCACAAACTTGACCAGATGGCCGGCCAGCAATGCGACGAGGAGGATCAGCCCGAGCGAGGAAAGTTCGTTCATGTTAGTTGAGGAACGTTCCGATCTTACGCGATCCCCGGTGGAGCAGCACGAATACCGGATCATGGTTGGATTCGGAGAGGGCGCTGCGAACCGCGGTTAAGTCAGGCGGTTTGCCGTTTACCCGGAGCAGGCGATCACCGGTCTTGATCGAGGAGCGCTCCGCGCGGCTGCCGCGAATCACGGTTCCGACAAGAAAGCCCTGCGATAGATCGGTGAGCGCGACGTCCTGGCGTCCGGCGGTGACTTGCGACGCGCTTGGTTGCAGATCGATCCGGACGGTACGGCGGTTCCGCCGGACCTCGAGCCGGAATCCGGAAGAATCTTTGGGCTTTGTCAGCGGCAGCAGATCGTCAGGAGTTCGAACCGGAGCCTTGTCCAAGGCCGTGATCACGTCGCCCGGCATGAGGGTGTCGGCGTCGGCGAGCTGGCCATCGACGACTTCGGTGACTATGACGCCTTCTTTCACCTGAAAATATTCCCGCGAAACGTCGTCCAGAGCGCTCACTTGAAGCCCGTAGCCTCGCAGAAGCTGGCCTTCGAAGCTTGTGGCTCTGGCAATTTCCCGATCCACGTCGCTTGGAATGACGGCGGCAAAATGGTCATCGCATCGCAGGACAACGGCGAGCAGATTTCCGTCGACATCGAAGAGTCCTCCACCGAGGGCTGATTCGGTCAGGGGAAGGTTCGATTGCAGGGCCTGGTATTCGAGGGCACCGCACCTGGTGGGAGCAATGCCGCCGTAGACGCCGGGCGTGAACAGGTAGTGGCCTCCGGCTTGCCGCGCGACCTGGATAATCCAGGTGCCGGGGGTGAGCCCTTGCGTGCTGATTTTGTGAACCGGCTGGAGCCCATGGCCCACGGGCGCTTTCAGGGAAGACGCCCGGAAATTCTCCGAGAGTACCTCCGGTTCCAACGTGATATCGCCGTTGATGGTAAGCGCCGTCACTTCTGGCGGAGCCAACTGTTTCGGCCCGGCCGTCACAATCAGCCGCTCCTCGTTCCACACGAGGCCAGTCATCGCCATTTCGTTCAGCCAGACCAAGCCGGGTTGAATACCGTCGGCCACTTCGGAAAAATAGACAGCAAGATTTTCCAGGTTTCTTCGCTGTGTGAGAGTTTGCAGGCGGGACGTCTCTTCACCGGAGATTGTGAGTTCGGGCAACTGCTTGGGCTTGAGCAAAACGCCGAGCACAAGAACGCCGGCCGAGACCAAGGCTAGCACGGCAATGTATTGATGCTGCGTCAGGCGGCTGGACATTGGCGGAGATGGGTACGAACCGATCGCAGGCTCGCACTTCCATCTAAGACTAACATCTGATCTTTGCACGTCAGCCCAGGGGTCACATATACTGCACTCCATGTCTTTGCGCGGCGCGTGTTTTCTGCTGACGGCCACGGTGGTCTGCCTCTCCATCGCGTGTAGCGACTCCAAGTCGAAGCCCGAACCGCAAACGGTGGCTTCCACGCTTGTATCGGCGCGCGCTCCGGCCGGCGAATTCATCTCGTGGAAGGAACACATCATCGACGACCTGGAGACAGGGGGCGTGGCTATCGCCGGCGGAGACGGCCTGGTGATGGGTGACCTGGACCTCGACGGCCGGCTCGACATCGTCTCGGTGCACGAATCGGACACAACCTACGACGGAGTTGCGGACGGTCACATCCGGCTGGCGTTCGCATCGCCGAGTCCGGACCGGTGGCATCTGGCGACGCTGGCCGAGGGTCCCGAAGCCGGCGCGGCCGAGGACGCCGCGATTGCCGATGTGAATGGAGACGGCTACCCCGACATCATGGCAGCGTGCGAGCTGGCGCACCTGATCTACTTTCAGAATCCGGGAAAGAACGCCCGGACAGAATCCTGGAAACGTCTCATCCCGCCGGTGGCCAACAATCGCGGATCGTTCATCCGCGTCTTCTTTGCCGATTTCAACGGCGACGGCCGAGTAGAGGTTGTCGCGCCGAACAAGGGGACCCAGGCCGGCCGCGCCGACACGCCCACGTCGAAGCCGATCTCGTGGTTCGAAATCAAAGGCGACCCGCTGAAACCGGCCTCCTGGATTGAGCACCCGTTGATCAACGTCCGGGTGCCGATCAATTCCCAGCCGGTGGACCTTGACGGTGACGGCGACCTCGATATCCTTGGGGGATCCCGCGGCGAACAGCGAATCTTCTGGTTCGAGAATCAGTCTGAGACCACGGGCGGGCGCCGCATACGCTTCGTGGAACATCCCATCGCCATCGAGGGCGAAGCCGGCCGGAAACCTTCCGTGACCGGGTTCAATTTCGAGTTCGCTGACTTCAACGGCGACGGCCGGCTCGACGTAGTGCTTGCCGACGGCCGCCATGATTGGGTTTGGATCGAGCAGCCGGACGAACCATCGAAGGCATGGCCGCTGCACCTCATCGGAACAGTGGCGCCGGACTC
>JBGSME010000474.1:0-12650 GCA_041740335.1 Bryobacteraceae bacterium
CACGATTGTCTTGTGCAGCTTCTTCGTGCTCCATCCGTGCGCGACGAAATCGGAAGCAAGCCAGTCGAGCAGTTCCGGATGCGACGGAGCCTCTCCCTGGATGCCGAAATCTTCACTCGTGCGGACAAGCCCGCGGCCGAAAAACTCCTGCCATGCGCGATTCACCGCCACGCGCGCGGTGAGCGGATTTTCCGGCGACACAAGCCATCGGGCCAGTTCCAGCCGCGTCATGGGCCGGCCGCTTTCATGCAAGAACGCGGGGGCGCCAGGCTCAACCGAGACGCCCATCTGATCCCACTGCCCGCGGACCCGAAGATGAGAAGGCCCGGCATCGGGGTCGTCCACCATCGTGTACGCCTGCGTGAACGGCGGGAGCGTCTTGTCGAGTTCGTTCAACTTCTTCCGCAGCTCTTTCAGCAGGTCTATCTTCGCTTTCTCAAGGCCGATTGCGGGGCCGCTACGTTCGACGAAGTAGTTGGTGAGCTCACGCTGGTCGCGCCGATCGCGCTTCGCCGGTGGGGTCTTCAGCACCTTCACCGCGCCGTCGAACATCGCTTTCATCGATGTGAGCGCGAAATCCCACTCGGGCACCTTGCCCGGTGAGTCGATGGCGTCGCGCAGATGGTTTTCCCAGATGGGCATCAGCGCGGGCACTTCGTATTCCGCGAGCAGCGCATCGCGCTTCGCCTCATACGCGGGGAAGGCTGCCTCGTAGCGCTGGCGTTCGCCCGCAAGCGGCGCATCGATATTTTTCTCGTCCGCATGATCGAAGAATGCCATCAGGCGGTAGTAATCCTTCTGGGTCGTGGGATCGTACTTATGATCGTGGCATTGCGCGCACCCAACCGCCAGACCGAGCCACACCGTGCCCACCGTATTGGCGCGATCGACGAGTTGCTCAAACCGCGCTTCGGCCCGATCCACACCGGCTTCGCGATTGGTCAGCGTGTTGCGGAGAAAGCCCGTCGCCACGCGCTGCTCCACGGTCGCGTTCGGAAGCTGATCGCCGGCGAGCTGTTCGATGGTGAACCGGTCATACGGCATGTCGGCGTTCAACGCATTGATCACCCAGTTTCGATAGCGCCAGGCCCACTGCCGGACGAGATCCTTCTCATAACCGTCGCTATCGGCGTAGTGCGCCAGATCGAGCCAGTGCCGCGCCCACTTTTCGCCATACCGCGGCGATTGGAGCAGACGGTCAACGGCGTTCTCGTAAGCCGTCTCGCCGTTGTCGGCCACGAACCGGGCTGTGTCGGCCGGAGCCGGCGGCAGTCCAGTGAGGTCGAGCGAGACTCGTCGAAGAAGTGTCACTCTATCCGCTTCGGGCGATGGCGTCCATCCCTCTTTCTCCAGCCGCGCCAGCACGAAGCGATCGATCGGATTGCGCGGCCACGACGCGAGCTTCACCTCTGGCAACGGCGGTTGGCCCACCGGCTGGAACGACCAGTGGGTGGACTTCGCCTTCACCCCAGCGGCAACGCCGGAAGCGGGAAATTCGGCGCCGGAATCGATCCATCGCCGCAGCAACTCCACTTCCGATTGCGGCAGCGGCGTTCCGCCCGGGGGCATTCGCCTGGCGGCATCGGTATTGGTGACGCGTTGTATGATGCGGCTGCCCGCGCTGTTGCCGGGAGCCAGGGCCGGCCCTGCGTAGCCGCCCTTCAATGCCGACGGGCCATCGTCCAGGCGCAAGCCATTGCTTTGCATCGCGGCGCCATGACAGCCCCAGCAGCGCTTCTGGAGCACCGGACGAACGTCAGTGGCGAAGTCAGGCTTCTGGGCAAGCAGCGGAGCGCTGCACAGCGAAATGGTGAACAGGAAGTGCGGGAATAACGCGGCGATCCTCAATGCGGTCTCTCCGCTTCCATTGTATGACCGGAGCGCTTGGTGTTAGGAATCGCGATGCACGGTGTCCATCGAGAACGCCGGCACGCAAACGGCCACATACTCCGCGCCATCCGCCTCGGGGCTTGAATAGCGGACCCACTCTCCGCCCCGAACGATCACCGCCTGACCGGCGCGGACGTCGAGCGTACCCTCCTTCGTCTCCACGCGCAACATGCCGCCGAGCACCACCGTGTATTCGTCGAATTCCGGCGTCTGCCCCGGCTCCACCCATCCGGCAGGGCTCTGCATGCGCGCAACGCTTACCGCTTCGGTGCCGGAGCGAACACGGCCAACGTATTCTTCAATGCGCTTTGGCTTGTTGCCGGCGGCGGCGACGACGGAAGGTTTGTCGATGAGGGTCGGCATTCCGGACCAGTTTAGCGAAAAGGGCGTTTCGCCGAGAACCGCGATCTTGCTGTCACTATCTCGACCGGGAAATCGCTTTAGAAGGTGTGACCGGAAATCGATAGCAAGTGACAGCAAACCGAGTCACTGCAAGCAAGGAGAAGCATTCGATGAGACAGTCGATGGCACAATCTGAAATTCTGTTCGAGGCTCCGTTGCGAGCCGCCGAACCGGGCCTCCGGCCGCTGGGTGGAGGTGGCATTCAGGGCACTTGCGATGTCGAGCCGGGGAAACTACCCGCCACACTGGACGACCTCACCGAAACAGTTGTCCGTTCCTACGACCTTAGTGTGACAACCGCGGCCGAGTTGAAGATTCCGGTGATCGGCGAGGTAGGAGGCGGATTCAGCCGGCGGGTGGTTGTTCTGGAGCACGCGTCTTACAAACCGATCGTCAATGGCGATTTCGAGTGTCAGTTCGGCTACGTCATTCGCTTCTGCCTCACGGTGAACAAATGGAGCGCCGATCTGAAAGTCAGCTTGCCCTTTCTTGCGGCTTCGGCGCAGTTGGGGATTATCGAAGGACAGTGGCTATTGCAGGTGAGGGGGCTTGCAGGCGCCAAGATCGATGAAGCTGCATTGCCGCCAACCGAGCTGAATGTCGAAACCTTCGTGATCGCCAAACAGGCTCTCACGAAGCTTATCGCCGCGGTCCGTGACCCCAGCACGAAGTTCAAAGCTGCTCTGATCGCCAGCAGGGGGACGGCGGCCACGGATGTGGAACGTCTTCGCAGCGATGTTGGGCGGGTCTTCGGCCTCAGCTCCATCCGCCAGCGCCGGAGGTTGGTGGACGCGCTCGACCGCTTGTCCACGACGTCCGCCGCGATGCAGGACGCCGTCATCGATATCTACCAGAACTTCGGCGTGACAAAACCCGATGAGAAACCGAGCTCCGTCATCGCAGCGCGGGCAGGAGAGGTATTGGAGCGGGTAAATGCGGACACGTAGTCAATTCTAGACGCACCGGAGCGGCGGCGAGCGCGCGGCGATACAATGGCAACCGAACCCGCCATGACCAGACGCGACTTCCTCCGCACCACCGCCGCCTTCGGCACCCTGCCCCTGCACCGCCTCGCCGCCGCACACAAAGGCAAGGTGAAAATCACCGCTGTGAAAGTGATGATCGTGCGCGGCACGTGGGACTGGAACCTCATCAAGATCGAAACCGACGCCGGCATTCACGGCATCGGCGAAGCCTACTGGGGACCCGGTGTGAAGGATCTCGTCCTCAACCAACTGGCCCAACACGTGATCGGCGAGGATCCGCTGAACGTCGACAAGCTGTACACCAAGATGCTGATGCGAAGCGCGGGCGCCGGCGCTCTGGCTGGCGTTACCGTCACTGCCGCCAGCGGCATCGAGATCGCCCTGTGGGACCTCGCCGGCCGGATCCTCGAAACGCCGTCGTGTAACCTCCTCGGCGGCCGGTTCCGCGATCGCGTCCGTTTCTATCGCACGCTCCAGACAGTGGATAACGTCGAGGACATGTCTCAATGGCGCGATCAGGTGCAGGCCGCGCGCGCCGAGAAGTTCGGTTGGACGGCGTTCAAGTTCCAGGGCGACGGCATCCCGCCCAAAGCCGATCCGCAGTATAGGGAACCAGGTCACGATCCCTACACTCGAGGGCTCACACTCAAGGATCTGCGGCGCATCGGGAAGGCGATGGAAACCGTGCGCGATGCTCTTGGGCCGGACATCGATTTTGGCGTGGAAGCCCATTGGAAATACGACGTCCGCGACGCGATCAACATGGCCAAGGCCATCGAGCCGGCGAAGCCGATGTGGCTTGAGGATCCGGTGCCGCCGGGCAACCTCGAAGCGATGGCGCGCGTTACGCAAGCCGTAAATGTCCCGGTTTCGACGGGTGAGAACCTGTACACGCGCGACGGCTTCCGGCGCTTGATCGAGATGCAGGGCTGCGATATCGTCCATATCGACATCCCGAAGTCGGGCGGATTGCTCGAATCCAAACGCATCCATGACCTTGCCGATAACTATTACATTGCGACTGCGGCGCACAATCCGGCGAGTCCGGTGGGCACACTCGGATCGGTACACGCCGCGGCATCGATGCGCGATTTCCGCGTCCACGAGTTGGCCAAGTATATTGACTGGTGGCAGGATCTAGTGATCCATGACGGGCCGATTATCAAAGACGGCTATTGCACGATTCAGGACACGCCGGGGCTCGGGATCGAATTGAATCCTGAGGTGGCGAAGGCCCATCTGGCGCCCGGCGAAGTGTGGTGGGGCTAGATTCATGTTCGTTCATATATAAAGTAATTTGCTGTTTACTCCTTTTGCATTTTACTTCCGATGCGATAGAATCGCGCCGAGATACTATCCGTAGGGAGTTCTGCCAATGTTCTCGACTCGCTTTCTATTCATGATTCTTGCCGCCGCCGGTCTCCTTATCGCTCAGGGCGAACGTTGCACCGTCACCGGTACGGTAGCGGATGGTTCCGGCGCGATGGTGCCTGGCGCGAAGGTAACGATCCGCAACACGGGGACCAACGTTTCCACAGCGACGGAAACGAACACGGCCGGTATTTACTATCTTCCGGCGCTGCCTCCGGGCGAGTACGAAGTCACTGGGGAAAACCAGGGCTTCCGTCCGGCGCGCATCGCCGGCCTGCGCCTGACGGTGGGTCTGGCGGCCACGGTGAACCTGATCCTCGAAGTGGGTTCTGTCGCCGAGGCCGTTGAGGTCCGCGCGGCGCAAGTACAGTTGGAGGCGCAGACGTCCGGACTCGGGAAAGTGGTGGAGCAGCGCCGCGTGGTGGAATTGCCCTTGCTCGGGCGCAACCCGCTGGCTCTCGCGGCCACCGCGCCTGGTGTGATTCCATCCTACGGGCAGCGTGGTACGGGACAGAACATCGTCGGCGTGTCGACGACGGCGCAGATCAATGGCGGCCTGATGCAACAGAACGGTGTGCTGATCGACGGGGGTGAATCGCGCGGCACAACCGAGTCCGGCAACGCCTACACGGTCCCGCTCGAATCGGTGGCGGAGTTCAAGGTGGAAACGTCGTCATACTCCGCTGAGTTTGGGCGCGCCGCCGGTGGGATCGTGAACATCGCCACCAAGTCCGGCACCAATCAGATCCACGGCGTTGTCTATGAGTTCCTTCGCAACGATCACCTCAACGCGAACTCCTGGTCGAACAACCGGAACAAAGTGCCGAAGGGCCTGTTTCAGCGCAACGAGTTTGGCGCCGCGGCCGGAGGGCGCATCATTCGCGACCGTACGTTCTGGTTCGTGAACTACGAAGGGACGCGGCAAGGCAGCCCGGACCAGGTGCTTGCCTCGACGCCCAACGCGGCGCAAAAGCAGGGAGATTTCTCGAACACGCTCGACCGGAACGGGCGGCTCGTGGCCGTCTACGATTTCCTGTCCACGCGCCCCGACGGCGCCAATCCCGGGCGGTTCATCCGCGATCAGTTCCCCGGCAACCGCGTCCCCGCTCCGCGTATCCACGGCATTTCGCAGAAGGTTGTCCCGTTCTGGCCGGAACCCAACCGGCCCGGCGAAGCCTTTGGCCAGGTGAACAACTACTTCCTTTCCGGCAAGAACGTGCAGAACAGCGAGAACTGGTTCGGCCGCATCGATCACGTCGTGAGCGACAAGCATCGAGTGTACGGCCGCGTGGGCGGGCGGCAGATGGAGAGTACGGCGTCCCTGGTGGACAGCCCGGCGTTTCCGGCTCGCAGCATCAACTCGAACCCCACGCGGTCCGCGCTGATTAGCTTCACGTCGACCTTCTCGCCGAATATCCTCGGGGAGGGGCGCATCAGTTACAACCGGCTCCAATTCGACACCCATCCGAACAGTGAAGGGTTCGACGTGGCCAGCCTTGGTTTCGGTCCGCAGGTGACGCAAAACATTCTGTTCAACCAGTTCCCGCAGGTTTCCGTGCAGACTTACGCGCAGGGCGCGGGGCTCGCCGTCACACAGGCGGCGCCGAACGAGTTTACGCAGTTAGGCGGAGTGGGTCGTAACCTCAATCCGCAGGATACCTGGCACGCGCAGTATCATGGAACGTTTCTCAAGACACGGCATAAGATCAAGACGGGCGTGGATCTGCAGTTGATCAAACTCAACGCGTTCAATTCGCAGCAATCGTCGGGTCAGTATATCTTTGACCGGTCTTTCACGCAGGGTCCGGATCCGACGGCCACCGCGCTCAATTCCGGACACGGATTCGCCAGCTTTCTACTGGGGACACCGCAGGCGGGCGCGATCACGATTACGCGGCCGCTGTTCCTGTACCAGCGGTACTACAGCCTGTACGTGCAGGACGACTGGCGGGTGACGAACAACATCACCCTGAATCTGGGCCTGCGTTGGGAATACACGACGCCTTATGCCGAGAAGTTCGGCCAGATCGGCTATATCGACTGGGAAGCCATCGATCCGGTATCCGGCACAAAGGGGACCTTCAAACTGATCGAACCGGGCGGCTACCAGAACGATCCGAACCGGAGGAACTTTTCCCCGCGGGTCGGCTTTGCGTGGCAGCTGGACAGCAAGACGGTGATTCGCTCGGCCGCTGCGATTTTCTATGCCACCTATGTCGGCGTGAATGCGGCCGCCACCGATTTCGGCAACGGCAGTTTCCTTTCGAACGCGCTGTTCCTCGGCCCGCCGAACACTCTTCCGAACACGCCTCCGGTGAACGGATCGTGGTCCAATCCCTTCGCCGGGGGCATCATCGTGCCGGACCGTAATACAAACTTCGCCGGCCAGAACGTGCGCGGCGACACGCGCAACCACCCCAACGCCTATTTAGGCAACTGGAGCTTCTCGATCCAGCGGATGCTCGACAGCAACACGCTGATCGAAGCGGCCTATGTCGGCTCCAAGACGACGCATCTCTACTGGAACCGCCAGCACAACCAAAACCGGCCCGAAGACGCGGCGCTGGGCGCGGCGCTGCTGCAGCCGGTGGAGAATCCGTTCTTCGGTAAGATCCCCACCGGCGCATTGGCCGGACGCACGATTCAGAGGCGGCAGTTACTCCGGCCGTATCCGCAGTTTCTCGACCTGCTCATTTTCCGCGATCCCTACGCCGACATGAGTTACCAGAGCATGTATTTCCGGTTGGAGAAGCAGTATTCGAACGGGCTGACGCTGACTGGATCTTACACGGTGTCGAAGACGATCGCATCGACAACGCAATCGAACACATGGGTGGTTGGGCCGTCGAATCATCTCTATGACGCCAAGTACAATAAGTCGCTCGAGGCCAACGATGTCCCGCAGCGGGCGGTATTCAGCTACCTGTACGAGTTTCCGCTCGGAAAGGGCCGGCGGTTTGCCAATCAGGGACTCGCCAGTCACATCCTCGGTGGATGGCAGACATCCAGCATCACTGTGCTTCAGAAGGGCAATCCGGTGTTAATCACCGGTCCGGACACGACAAACCTGCTGAATTTCTCATCCACCAACGGACGCGCCAACCGGCTGAAGGATCCGGTGCTTTCGCAAGACGAACAGTCACTCACGCGCTGGTTCGACACCAGCGCGTTCGAGCGCGCCGCGCCTTTCACCATCCCCAACGATTCGCTGAGCCAGCCCCGGCTGCGTGGACCCGGCCGCGTGAACTTCGACACTTCGATCATCAAGAACACAAGGTTTCGCGAGCGCTACAATATCCAATTCCGGGCCGAGTTTTACAACATCTTCAACACTCCCGCATTTGACGCCAGGGGCTCAAGCTTCGATGTCTCCAACGCGTTGTTCGGGCAGATACTCACCGGAGGAAACCCGCGCAACGTTCAGTTTGGCGTCCGATTCGTCTACTGACGGAAATTGAAGGTGTGCCGCGGCCGCGGTTTTGATAACCTGGATAGCCGAAGCTGGCAACTCCGGCATTCAAGGAGCGACAGGAAAATGAAGCAGCGATTTGCGTGGCTGGCGGTGAGTTGCGTTCTGCTGGCCGGACTCGTCATCGGCGTGGCCGAAGGGCAAAACAAGAAGAAAAAGGGCGACAGCAAATACCGCACTTCCCCGGTCGGCTACAGCGACACCGAAGTGATCCCCGGGCAGAAATGGCGGGTTCACGACATCGCACGGCCCCACCCGGCGATGGTGAAACCTGGCGCGAAGCCCGGTGACCCGCCGTCGGACGCCCTCGTGTTGTTCGACGGGCATGACCTTTCGAAGTGGGAAACGCGCGGCAAGCGCGACAATGCCGGTAAAGTGTTCCCCGCGCGATGGACGGTGAAGGACGGCTATTTTGAAGTGGGACGCGGCACCGGCGATCTCGCCACCAAGGAGAAGTTCGGCGACAGCCAGATCCATATCGAGTGGGCGAGCCCGTCGGTGATCGACGGCGATAGCCAATGGCGCGGGAACAGCGGAATCCTGGTGATGGGCCGATACGAACTCCAGGTGCTCGATTCTTTCGACAATAAAACCTACGCAGACGGGCAAGCCGGCGCTATCTACGGCCAGTTCCCGCCGCTGGTGAACGCATCCCGTCCTACCGGCGAGTGGCAAACTTACGACATCATATTTCGCGCTCCGCGCTTCGAGAATGGAGCGCTCAAGGAGCGGGCTCGCGTCACATTGATTCATAACGGCGTGCTGCTGCATCACGACCAGGAATTGATCGGCCCAATGGCGCATAAGGTTGTGCGCAAGTACGAGGCGCACGCTTTGGAAGAGCCCCTGATGCTGCAGGATCACGACACATCGGTTCGTTACCGCAACGTCTGGATCCGTAAATTGAAGGGCTATGATCAGCCGGAGTGACGTCGCTGCTGGTCTCCAATCCCACACGCGCGCGCTGTATTTGAAGAGTGGCTGGATCCGGGACCCGTTCGTTGTCCTCGATTCGAACAAGGAATTCTATTACCTCACGGGCACCACGCCTCTCCCTGGCGAGCCCCGCGAGTTTTCGAATCCCTACAACACTGGACTGCAGAGCAGTAGCATCGTCGGGTGGAAAGCGCAAGTGTGGCGCAGCCGCGATCTGATCGAATGGGAGCATCTCGGCGCTCCATTCACGCTCGAAGATGGCATATGGTACCGCGAGCAACCGGACAAGTTCCGCGACACCGATGCCGCGCAATGGCGGCTGTGGGCGCCGGAGTTGCATTGGCTGGGGACCCGGTGGGCGCTGGTGCATACGAGCCCTTCGCCGGTGGCCGGCGCGAATTTCTCATTGACGCGCGGAGCCGAGGTTGCCGGGCCATGGGAGAATCCGATCGGGGCCGCTATCGGCCGGCGTCATGATCCTTCGTTGTTCCGCGATGACGGCGGCACGTGGTGGATGATATGGGGCGCAACGCAAATCGCGCCGCTCACGCCGGACTTCAGCGGGTTCGCCGGCGCGGCGGTGACGATCGGCCCTTCCGGCGAAACGGCAAAGATGGGCCACGAAGGCTGCCTGATGCGTAAGATCGGGAATAAGTATGTTCTGTTCGGCACCGGATGGTCCACCGGCAGGATGCGTAAGGGAAGTTATAACCTTTACTACGCCACCGCCGATCGGATTACGGGACCTTACAGTGAGCGTAAGTTCGCCGGCCGCTTTCTTGGACACGGCACGCCGTTTCTGGACAAGCAGGATCGCTGGTGGTGCACGGCATTCTTCAATGGCAACGTGCCGCCGGTGGCCGCCGAGGGCATTGCCACTGTAGATCTGAGCGAGACGGCGCGAACGATCAACGAACAGGGTTTGACCATTGTCCCGCTGGATGTGCGGGTGCTTGGCGGGGGCGACGTGCAGGTCCGCGCCAAGGATCCGGCCTATGCCGTCCCCGGACCGGACGAGCTGCAGGCATTTGGCATCACGGCGGCGCCCTGAGGGCTCGCCATTTTGCAGGTGGTGACTACTCGCGCGGCGGGCGAAGTTCGGGCATGCTACCTTCGGTGAGGTGCACGCGCAAGGCCAAAGAGACCCGCTTCCGGGCCGCCCGGCCGATCTTCGAAGGAAGCTGCTGCGCTGGTACGACACCGGCAAGCGCGACCTTCCGTGGCGGGGTACAACGGACCCATATCGGATATGGCTGTCGGAGACGATGCTGCAGCAAACACGAGTGGCTGCCGTGTTGCCCTACTACGACCGTTTCCTATCCAAGTATCCGACCGTGAATGATCTGGCGGCGGCGCCGTTGGAAGAGGTGTTGGCGCTGTGGTCCGGGCTCGGCTACTATTCCCGCGCCCGAAATCTCCACGCCGCGGCACGGCTGATTCGCGAGCGGGGCAATTTTCCGGCCAGCTATGATGCGATCCGCGCTTTGCCTGGTGTGGGCGACTACACGGCGGCCGCGGTGGGATCCATCGCCTTTGGAATGCCCTATGTCGTGGTGGACGGCAACGTGTTGCGCGTGATGGCGCGGCTGTTGGGCGATCCGGCGGATATCGGCAGCCAGATCACGCGCCAGCGAATACGCGAAAAAGCGACGCGGATGCTCGATCCGATGCGCGCGGGCGATTTCAATCAGGCGTTGATGGAGTTGGGCGCGACGGTGTGCGTGCCGCGGGACCCGCGGTGTTCACGGTGCCCATGGTCGGTCGAGTGCCGGGCAAACCAACGGGGAATCGCAAGCCAGCTCCCGGTGAAGCTGAGGAAGCAGAAGCAAGTGGAGATCAACCGAACGGTATTGGTGATCGAGAGGGGAGCGTCGGTGCTGCTGCGGCAGCGAGCGGGGACGGACTCGCTGATGCCCGGCTTTTGGGAACTGCCGGAGGCGGAAGATCTGCCGGAAGCGGAACATCTTAGGCTCGCTGGGCGATTCCGGCACTCGATCACCGTTCACAACTACCGCTTTGACGTTGTAGAATCCGGTATAGCGTCAAAACCGGCCGGGTACCGCTGGGTGAATCGGAAGCGGCTGGAAGAAATCCCGCTGAGCACGATCGCGCGCAAGGCGTTGCACGTTTCTGCCCAGAGCCTTGAAAACGTGTAACTTCTTTGTATGTCGATATTTAACAACTCGAACAACAAATATTGAGTAGACTGTGTGGAGATTGGGTTATGAGTAGAATGAGCCAAAATAGCAGAACTGTTCTTGTTAAGTTTGTGACGATTCTCGGAGCGATCCCGCTGTTGATGATGGGGCACGACGACGGCGCGGACCCGGGCAACACCGGCGGGCCCGGCGAAACTACCTGCGCACAGTCGACGTGCCACGTCGGCGCCAGCAACCCGACGGTTGGAACCGGTGTAACGGTTGATTTCGGCTCTCAAGGCGCCAGCTATGCACCGGGCATCGCGCAGACGTGGACGATCACTGTGAACGGTGCGCAGACCGAGGCTTACGGTTTTCAGGTTTCGGCGCATAAGGCGAGCGACGAAAAAGCGCAAGCCGGTTCCTTTGAAGCGGTGGACGGCACTGTGGCAGTGATTTGCATTGATGGGACGGTGAAGAACGCAACCAGGGCTTGTCGCGCCGATGCGCTGCTCGAGTACCCGACGCACACGATGCCAAGCCGAACCGGCACATGGATGCTCCGGTGGACGCCGCCGGCTGATCTGACCGGAGACGTCAAAGTTTACGTGGCAGGCAACGCGGTTAACTTCAACGGCCAACCGTCAGGCGATCGGGTCTTCACCAACAGCTTCACCCTGGCCGCCAAGCCGCTTGAGTTCAAAGCGCCGCAGACGCGATCGGGCCAACCGCTACTACAGGCGTTCGACAATACGGGCCGGTTGAGCGGCGGCACGTGGATCCAGATCTTCGGCGCCGATTTCGCGCCGGTGACACGCCCCTGGGGAGGCGGCGATTTCAACGGTTCCCAAGCGCCGACGTCGCTTGATGGAGTTCGCGTGAATGTGAACGGAAAGCCGGCCTATGTGTCGTTCATCAGCCCGACGCAGGTGAATGCGCAGACGCCGACCGACGATGCCGTGGGGCCGGTGGAAGTGGAAGTGATCAACCCGGCCGGGTCGAGCAAGATCACGATGACGAAGACCATGGTGAGCCCGGCGATGCTCGAGCATCCGCTGTGGGTATCGGGCAGTACGAAGTACGTGGTGGCGCTGTTCCCGGACTTCACGAACTTCGTGGGACGTGCTGGACTAGTGTCGGGCGTGAACACGCGGCCGGCGAAACCTGGAGATACCGTGATCATTTACGGCGTCGGGTGTGGCGCACCGGGCGGAGAAGTGATCGCTGGGCAGCGCAATATCACGCTGCCGGTGCAAGTCCGTTTCGGAAACACCGTGGCGGCGGCGCAGAGCTTTTTCGCACCAGGCGCGGTGGGGCTGTGTCAATATAACGTGACCGTTCCGAATCTCGGCGCCGGCGATGTGGCTGTGGAGCTTACCGTCGATGGCGTGGCGACAGGCCAAAACCTGTCGATGACAATTCAACCCTAACCCTGCTAAAGGAGATTTTTGTGCAGAT
>JBGSME010000475.1:0-2681 GCA_041740335.1 Bryobacteraceae bacterium
GGCGGCCACGCCGTAGAAGTGGGCGCGGCTCTGCCAATCGGGCAGGTCCCGAGCCACCAGATCGAGGTAAACCTCGTTGACCAATGCCGTGGGTTGGAGAGTGTGCGCGGTGCGTTCGTTGCGCAAGTAACGCTGCGCCAGACGGTGGAGTTCCCGATAGAGGACAGGCGTCAACTCCGCCTCCGCCGCCGCGTCTCCATCCTTCCAGCGCACCAGCAGCTTCGTTACCTCTGCTTGGGTCTCAGGCATGAGGTTTTATTCTACCTCCGTGATCGATGTTGCGCCGGGATTCCGCCTGTTGAATAGAGACACCCGGCAGGATAAAGTACTAGACTATCTAAAACCGTTTGAAAACGGTGGCGATTCGCCGGCCGGGGATCGATTTGGAAGAAGGCGAAAGAGGAGGGTTGACCAGATGGGACTAGCGGAAAGACGAATGATGCAGGAAATGAAGGATACCACTTTGCCTGCGCGAGAACAGGAGATCGCAGAGATCTGCGGAAAGGCCATTCCGTATGAAGTGGATTGGGCCAGCATGGAGCAGGACGCGGAGGCATTGCGGTTTGTCGACAATGTCTCGTGCCATCGCCTGAACATGGCGCTGAGGGTTATTTGTGCTGACTCGCTGGGCCGCGAAGCCGTTGCCGAGTCACTGCTCAAGATCCGCCTGGTAAACGTCAAGGAGCCGGCGGAGATGAAAGTGGTCTTCGACGCCGGCACTCTCGAGATGCGCTGCGCGTATGCGCTGGGAGCCCAAGGCATGCATAGCGATCATGTGATTCGGCAGGTGCTCGAGAAGGCGCTGTAGGGAGAAGATTTCACAGCCAACGCTTTATGATGCCTGACTCGCTTGACCTTGTCGTACTCGAGATACCTTCCCGCGTCGCCGATTTGGCGTTTCGGGTTTCGGTTCCGCGTGACTGGAAATCGCATGAGCTTCCGGCAGAAGAAGTAGATTTCAGTTCGCCTGGAACATTTTTCCCCTTGCTGCTGGTTACCGCGCCATGGGCGGCCGTGGTGCTCACCGTAGCTGGGCGGCCTGGGTTCGAAGACGGAACGCTGCAGGATTGGAGCCTGTTCCTGCTGGATTCACAGGGAATCCGGCCCACCGAGTTCGGTCCGGCGGGCATCGGCAATGTGCAGGGGCTGATTGGCCGGGGACGCCAGCAGCAGGAAGGGACCTGGCTGGAAATCCGGTTCGCGTTCTTCGAGGATGGCGGACGTCTAGTGCATTTGGGACTCTTGGCGCCCGAAGCGATCAGCGCGCCGCTCGATGCTGTCTGGCAGACCGCCCTCGAAAGCTTTGTCCTTGAAAGACCGCAAGGTCCGAACGTACCACTGGGCCCGGGTATGGGCGTTTGTCCGGAGCCAGTTGCCGATGGGGATTCCGATGTGCCGCAGGCCGAGGTTGAGGCAGCGGCAGTTTCGGCCGAACCGGCCACATCGCCGGAATCGGTATCGCCACCGCCGGGGCAATTCACGGATTCAGACTTGGGGTACTACGCGAAGTCAGATGATTTGGCCACGCTCGATCCGGAACATCCGATCAACGCGCGGCTTCGCGAACAGGGCGTTGGCTTCGTGCCGAATCTGCTCGAAACGGATTTGGAGGCCAAGTCCGTAAAGATTGGCGCGGGCGCGATCGGGGCGATGATCCGGGTGGCGCTTGGTTGGCATGTGAACGATGATGGACGGCGGATGGTGGTGCTCGACCCGGATGGAAAAGTACAAATCAACCTGAGCCTGATCGCGAAGGAAGGCCGGAGCGTCGACCGGATGCTGGACGAGATTCAGGAAGAGGCTGCTGAATCCTACTCGAACCCGCGGTTTCTGCGGTTGGAGGACGGAGGGATCCGGGCTCTGTCAGTCCGCAATATTGTGGTGAACAATGAGCCCATCGAACAACTGCATATGCTTACGCCTTGGGTGAACGATTCGGCGATGCTGCGCGCACGGGTGACGGCCGAGGCCGGGTCCATGCGCTTCGCGGCAAACTACGCGGACCTGATTCTGAAAAGCGCGGAGTATGGGCATGAGGCCGAGGTCCTTGCAGATTTGGCATCTGAGGGCGAACCGGAGAAATCCGACCGGCTGCCGTGGCAGCAGCGAGTCGAACAGTTGGAGCTTGAGGATCGACTGGAAGAAGCGGAACAGTTGTTTCGCGACAAAATTCCGAGCCTGCATTGCGCCATCGCGATCGCGGAGTTGTACCGCCGGCGCTGGGTCCGTCTGCGAGAGAGCGATCCGGGCAAGGCGGCCAAAGCTCGCAGGCAGGCCGCGGATTGGGCGCGCACGTATGGGTCCTGGGCTACAAGCGGCGGCGAGGGGGCGGCGTTGTCCCTCGAGCGCGACGAGTTCCTGCGCAGACTTGGGCCCGAGCCATTGGACTCGTCAACATGAACAGCGGAAATGGCGCAGCCGAGGCGCAACGTGGATGGCGGGTTGGTCATCAAGGCCGAGATGCGATGTACTACGAGGAGTTCCATGATGGCGCGTGGCAGCGCCTTGAGGTGCAAGGTGAGATGCTGATGGGACGGGCCCATCACGTCATCTACTTCGCGTCGCCGGAGGCGTGGCAGCGCTACCCCGGGTGGGCGAGAAATCGGCGTGATGAGATTGTCGCGCGCATCATGAGTGAGTTTCGCGAGCCGGACTACGAGTACTATGGCGCGGCCGTAGCT
>JBGSME010000476.1:0-9324 GCA_041740335.1 Bryobacteraceae bacterium
GAACGCCGTCAGCGACGGCGTTCGGCGACGGCTCGACGATGACGCAGTACAGGTCTTCGTTCGAGGCATAACATGCCCCCTCGCATTCGGAGAGACACAAGCCGCACCAAGCCTGATTCAGCAATTTTGCCACTTCCCCACGCCTAAGAGTCTCGTGGTTCATGAACGCCGGGCGGAGCAACTCCGAGCGGTAGTAGTCGGGCGCGTCCGGATACAACTCCGGGTTCAGCCGGCCGCAGCACAGGTTGTCTACGACCAAAATGGCGTAAGCAACCAAGCGATGGGGGTGGGCCACTCGGCGTCGTAAAGCTTGGAATCGACAAAGTCGTGAGCAACGATATTGACGATCTTCAATTCTTTCGAGTCGAAGACAACGTTGCCTCTCCCCTCGGACATTTCGGGCTTGGTCCTCCTACAGCGGTGGCTTGGGCAGCTTCGCCACAATGGAAGGCGGAACACCCTTTACCTTCACCGGCCGGCGGTAGACCTTGCCATTCACTGTGGCGTAGAGCCAGTTCATCTCGGGTCCACCGAAGGCGACGCTGGTTACCGCGCCATGTTCGGGCGAATTCAGGATCATGGCGACGCGTCCGTTGGCCTCGCAGACTTGAACGCCGAGGGGCGTCGCGAAGTATACCTGCCCGATCGAGTCAAACGCGGCACCCTCGACGCCGCTCATCCATCCCTGTTCTGGCATCTCAAGGCGATAGAATGGCTCGCCATAGCGAAGCGTGCCATCGGGCGCGATCTGGAACGACCAACTGAACCGGGACTGGCGGTCAGTGACGACGGCCATGGCCTGATCGGGTGAAAGAGCAATGCCGGAAGGAACTGCCAGATCGTTGCCACGGTACACCACCCGGCGCCGGCCGGACGCTTCGCGCAAAACCACTGTTTTGGCGGCGGCGTCCACAGAGTAGACCCGCCCCGCGGCGGTTTTGCCAGCTTCGGAGGCTGCGGGGTTGGCGCCTTCGACGCGTTCCCAACCTTTGGAAGCCCAGACGGTGGAGTAGACTTTGCCGCGCGGGTCCCAGTCCTCTTTTTCGAAGGCCGCGGGCTCCTTGACGGCGATGGGATCGGGGAAGCCGAGCCAGAGCCAGCGTAGAGCCTCGGGCATGATGGCGGCGCCGTGCTTCATGTTGTGCGCTTCGTCGCCGAGTACGAATTTTGCGTCATAGCCGGCGAATTGGAACGCTTCATCCATGATCTGGTTGTTGACGGGCCAGCTTCCCGCATAGAACGTGCCCTGGGGCTGATTCGGCGCGACATGGTCATGTTTGCCGGCCTGGAGAAACACGCGGATCGGCTTCGGCTCGGTGCGGCGGATGAGGGCCGGAAGACGATCCGCGCCTTTCATCGCGACGAAAGTCCCGATGAAGCTCAGCACGCGGCGGAACTGATCGGGCCGGTTCCAGGCGGCGGCGAACGCGCCGACGGCTCCGGTGCTGACTCCGGCAATGCCGCGATCGTTGGGATCTTTCGACAGGTTGTAGCGGGCGCCCACGGCAGGAATCAACTCGCCGATCAGAAAGCTGGAGAACCGATCGCTCAGGGAATCGTATTCAAAGACGCGCTCGAAACGGCTCTGCGCCTGCTCGGACGCCGCCGGGAGGACTCCGGGATTTACAAAGATGCCGATCATCGGCGGCAGTTCGTGTTTTGCGATCAGATTGTCGAACACGACGGGCACGCGAACGGAGTCGCGGAGGGATCCGCTGCCATCGAGAAAGATCATGAACGGCGTTGCCTTCGAAGCGTCGTATTGGGACGGCACGTAGATCGAATAGTCGTGCGGGACGCCGGGGAAATATTTTCCGGGAGGCAGGACATGGGCTGTTACCGAACCTTTTGGGACACCGGGTTGGGGTTGCGAATCCGGCCCGAGGGCGTATTCCTCGGCGTGGAGCCCGAGGGTCAGGCAGATCACTGCCATGATTGGAATCTTCATCACTGGAAAGATTGTACAGCAGAGCGCGGTGGGCGCCGGCCGCGGCGGTGACGCGGCCGGGTTGCGATTGGATCGCTACCACTCGAAGCGGCCGACCAGGATGTGATGCATCCGGGCGGTGCCGATGTCGGAGAAGCTGCCGCGCCCGATTCCGGCGAAAGTGCCGAAGTTGGCGCGGTTGGTCAGATTAAACGCCGTGTTGGGATTGGCGAACTGCGGTTCCTTGGTGGGATTGTTGACGTCCCAGCGGATTTGGAAGCGCATGCGTTCCTTGATGGGGAACCATTTCGATAATGAGAGCTGGGTCCAGCGCAGGCCAGGAGCCTCGAAGGTGTTGCGGCCCAACGTTCCGGCGGTAAATGCCGCCGGATAGGCGAAGGCATTGAAATCGAAGTACCGGTTCTGGGCCGAGAGCGGGAATCGATTGGGGCCGACCTGCCAATCCTTCACAACGGCTTGGTCCGGCGGAAGAATCTCGTTCGGCCGGAGGCCACCGGGAAGATATTGATTGGGGCTTCCCGCGAATGAGACTGTGACCGGGGGGCCGCTCTGGTATGTCTGGGTCCAGGCGAACTCCCAGTTACCGAGAAGGGTGTCCCGCCATCCGCCGGTGTTCATCCAGCGGCGCCCTTTGCCGAAGGGAAGTTCGAACGTGAGCATGCTGACGAAGCGGTGGCGGATGTCGTAGTTGGCGCGCCCTTTTTCGAGAGACCGGTTGTAGAATGTAACGCCGGAAGCGGTGCCGTCATCGTCGGCGTTGTTCAGAGTTTTGCCGAGTTGATAGAACGTGTTCAGCGTCAGTCCGGAAGAGTAGCGCTTTTCGAAGCGCAGCGTTCCCATGTGATGCGTGTTGTGTCCGTAGTTGGCGTAGTGCTGGATGCTGCCGAATTGGGTATATGGCTTGAAGTTCTGCACTGCGCGGAAGACCTGGCCGAGTACGGCCGGATCGCGAGAAATGTCCAGCGGGACGGCATTGATATCCCAGTTGTTGAGTAGTCCGATGCCGGCCGATCCCTGGTAGAGCACTTCCGCCAACCACGTGTTCGAGAGCTGGTATTGAATGCCCGCCGACCACATCTGCACATAGGGAAGCCGCATGTTCGGGTCAAACCAGGAAACACTCCGGCCGCTAAAGTTCTGCCCCTGGAACGGCACGCTTCCGTCGGCGGCGATGGGGAAAGAAATCGGCGGCGGGCCTTGCGAAAGTGTGAAGGCATGGCGCGGGTCACCGGGCGGCGGTTGCACGATGCCGGTGGCGATGTACTCTTCGAAGTTCTGGCTGGTGCCGTTGGTCATGAGGTCCACGTGAGTGATGCCGTAGCTGGCTCGCAGCACCATGCGCGGGGTGATTGTCCAGGCGGCGCCGAGGCGCGGGGCGAAGTTATTGAGGTCCCGCTTGGCGAGTAGGCCTTTTCCGTGGCGGATCGCTCCCAGCCTTCCCGTTAGAGGATCGGTTCCGGTAGGATCGAATTGCGTCTGTTGGCCGTACTTGGTGCTGAAGGGCGACTCGGAACTCCAGCGGACTCCGAGTTCGATCGATAGGTTGCGGGTTGGGCGCCAACTGTCCTGGACATAGAACGAGTGCTGCCACCAACGGGGGAGCCAAGTGGCGGCGTTGTAGTTGAAGTCGGCGCGAACCACCGTTCCGAGCAGAAACGACGCAAAATCGTTACCGGTGTTCGGGCGGAAGGGAAACTGGGTGCCGCCCATGCGATAGCGTCCCGACGGGAAGGTTTCGGCGAGGGCATTGTAGCGGGTCCGGATCAACTCGTATCCGGCCTTCAGTGTATGGCGGCTGAGCACCTTGGTGAAGTTTTCCTGGAAGGTGAAGTCCTCGGCGACCTCCTGGCGGCGGCCGCCCGGTCCGAGGCCGTAGAATCGAGCACCGCCGGCGGTGAGAAAGTCAGGAAACGTCTCCGGGCTGGCGTTCGGGATCCCCAGCGTTCCCGCCCAGCCGGCGCCGGTGGTGGCGGGAGTGGAAACGAAGAGGCGCCGGTTGAATCCGACGCGAATTTCGTTGATGGCTGTTGGGCTCAAGGTATATGTGTCGGAGACGACGATGTTGTGCTGGTCGGTTGGCTGCACGAACACGTTGCCGAACTCGGCGGCGATTTCGTTCTGCAGTTGCCGCACTGGACGGCTCTCGTTCCGGTGCCGCACACGCGAGTATCTTCCGAAGATTTTGTGCATGGAGCTGAACTGGTGGTCGAGCTTGCCGTCGTACCGCTGGAAGTTGAATCCCCCGAAGGCCGGGATAGTGAGATTGTTGTTTGGGCCATTGGCGGTGATGTCGCCTGGCGCGGTTTGCTCCTTCCAGAAGTTCTGGCCGATCACATTACGCGCGACCGGATCGAAGCGGTTCGAGGGGATCCGGTTGCCCGGAAACGCATCCCGCTGCCAGACGTTGTTCACCAGCCGGGTGGAAGCCGGATCGTAAATCGGCAAGCCACGCCCGTTGAACGAAAAGTCTCCCGCCAACATCTCCGGGCTGGGAACCGTTCCGATGAACGTTTCGGAAACGCGTTCGTAGTGCTGCTGGAATCCGAAAAACCAAAACGTCTTGTTCTTGATCGCCGGACCGGAAGCGGTGGCGCCCCACTCGTGGTAGGTGAAGCTACCTTGTCTCGGCAACTGCTCGAGAAAAGCGCGGTGGATGAGAACTCCATTGGTGTAGCGGTCTTCCACCGATCCGTGAAACTGATTGGTGCCGCTCTTGAACACGGCGCTGAACAAGCCCCCGGCGGAATGGCCGAACTCGGCGGGTGAGCCGGTGGTCCACATCTTGAATTCCTGGATGGAATCGAGCGACGCGATCATACTCCGCTGGAAGTCACCTACCTGGCCGACCACCGGCTCCTTTGCGTTGACGCCGTCGAGTGTGTACCCGATGGAGCGCTGGCGCTGTCCGACGGCGTGTTGTCCGTTGATGTTAGTCATGCCGGGCATGTAGAGCAGGACGCGATGCATGAATTTTTGCATCACCGGCAGCTTGACGACGAGTTCGCCGTCGAGAATTTGCCCGGAGCCAGCGGTTTCGGTTTCGAGCAGCGGAGGTGTGCCTTCGACCTGGATCGATTCGGCGACCGCACCCACCTCGAGTTCGACGTCGATACGAGGCTGCTCATTGATGCGCAGAACGATGCCTGAGCGAACCTGCGTCTTGAAGCCCTGGGCCTCGACGGTCAATTGGTAGCTGCCGGATCGCAAGTTCGGGAGGTAGTACGCTCCCGCGGCGTTCGATTCGCCTTCGAACAGGAACGATGTCTCGGTGTTGACGGCGCGCACTTTTGCGCCGGGGACCACGGCTCCGGTTGTGTCGGTGACGGTGCCGACCAGGGTGGCGGTTCCTGTGGTCTGCGCGGCTGCGAGGCTGACCCAGAAAGCGATGGTGAAGCTTCGTATTTGCATTGCAAAATGTTACTTTACTGGAGAATCTGAATCAAGGGGGGTCTCGAAGGTTGTCACGGGTGGGCGTCCCGTGTCCTCCGGCTACCATGGGTAGTGACATCGCACGCACATCATCCTCGGGAGGCTAAGAAAACCAAATGATTCGTCTGCTAATTCCGTTGCTGGCTCTGATTCCTGCCGCTTATTCGGCTGGCGCCGACCTTTACCAAACCGACTTTCCACGCGAGGAGTTTCAGGCCCGGCACGCCAAGATATTTGAGCGGATCGGCGACCGGGCGGTGGCGCTCATCCAGGGCGCAGCGGCCGCGGACGGGTTCCAGGTGTTCCGGCAATCCAACGATTTTTATTATCTGTGCGGGGTGGAAACACCGCATGCGTACCTCCTGCTCGATGGTCGCGCGCGCCGTTCTGCCCTTTATCTTCCGCATCGGGATGAGGCACGGGAGCGTTCGGGCGACCGCCAGTTGACGGCTGAGGATGCGGAATTGTTGAAAGGGTTGACCGGTGTCGATGCGGTATACGGGATTGAAGAACTGGCACGGACGCTCGGTGGGATGCAGATCAAGACGCCGGTTCCGGTGCTTTATTTTCCGCACAGTCCGGCGGAAGGCGTCGCGAGCAGCCGGGATGAATTGCTGCATCAGCAGGCGCTGGCCGCGTCGGATCCCTGGGATGGGCGGCCTTCGCGGGAGGGATGGCTGCTCCGGTTGTTGCATGGGCGATTCCCGGGGGTGGAAACCCGCGACCTTTCGCGGATTCTCGATGAGATGAGGCTGATCAAGAGCGAGAGGGAAATCGCGGTGATCCGGCGGGCGTCGCAGATCGCGGCGCAGGGAATTCTCGAAGCGATGCGGAGTACGCGGCCGGGGGTTTTCGAATACCAACTCGACGCCGCGGCACGGTACGCCTTTCTGGTGAACGGCGCGCGGCATGTCGGCTACCCGGCGATTGCGGCAGGGGGCACGAACGGGTTCATGGGGCACTATATGAGGAAATCCGACCGATTGCGCAGCGGCGATCTGGTGCTGTTCGACTTTGCTCCGGACCTTCGCTACTATACGAGCGACGTAACGAGGATGTGGCCGGTGAACGGGAAGTACACGGCTGACCAGCGGGCGCTTTGCGAGTTCATTCTTGCGTATCGCGACGCGTTGATTCGGAGGATCAAGCCGGGGGTGACGGCGGCGCAGATCCTGGCCGGAGCGCGCGCGGAAATGGAAAAGGTGGCGGCGTCGCTTTCTTTGACGAAGGAGATCTATCGGGAGGGCGTGCGGAAGGCGCTGGACTTTCGGGGGCACCTTTCCCACCCGGTTGGGTTGACGGTGCATGATGTCGGCGTGTATAACAACGCTCCGCTGCGGCCGGGCCTGGTGTTTTCCATTGATCCAATGCTTTGGGTTCCGGAGGAGGAGTTGTATGTGCGGATGGAGGATGTGGTGGTGGTGACGGCGGATGGGGTGGAGAACTTTACGGAGTCGTTGGCGGCGCGGCCGGAGGAGATTGAGAAGATTGTGGGGGTCCGCGGGATGGTGCAGGCGTATCCGGCGCTGCCGTGAGGTTGCGCCCCCCCGGTATTCCGATATTAATCTTCCGCAGCGCTTTGCGTAAGTTGCTGATTTTTCAATTGGCAGGGTTTGGCAGCGAACAGTTATTCATGAATACCCCCGAAATTCTTTAGCGCCGCACTATATCGATTGCTTCGGTGCCTGCCCCTCATGATTGAGCTGGAATCCGGATCCCAGCGCAATTACGAAGCGACACGGAAGGAGAGATCTCGTGAGGCTAAAGCTGAATGTGAACGGGCAAGACCATCAGGTGGATGTGAGCAGCGGGGATATGCCGTTGCTGTGGGTCTTGCGCGACCTGATCGGACTGACGGGGACCAAATACGGATGTGGCATCGAAGTATGCGGCGCCTGTACGGTTCTGGTGGGCGGCCAAGCTGAGCACTCCTGCGTGTTCGACGTGACGTCGGCCGTGGGCAAGAAGATTGTCACGATCGAAGGGTTATCCGCGGATCGGAGCCACCCGGCGCAGCAGGCGTGGATCAACAACCAAGTGCCGCAGTGCGGCTTTTGCCAGCCCGGCGTAATTATGGGCATTGCGGGCCAGATGAAGGGCGGCAAGAGAGGCGCAGAAGCCTTGGGCGAGATCAAGAACCTGTGTGTGTGCGGAACCTACCAGCGTATGAAAGACGCGGCCAAGACGTTCTAACGGAGACATCGATGACTACTACAACCACGCCCAAGCCCGGCAGCAGCCGCCGGGGGTTTCTCACGACGGCCGCCGGCGGACTAACGCTGACGTTCGTGATGCCGGAGTTCTCGCGAATTGAAGATGCGCAGGCCGCGGCTGGAGGACAGGTGAATGCCTGGCTCAACATCGGGGTCGATGAGAGCATCACGTTAACCATCGGATCGTCGGAGATGGGGCAGGGATCGTTTTCCGGCCTCGCGCAGGTGCTTGCCGAGGACCTGATGGTGGACTACGCGCGGGTGCGCACGGTGCAAGGAGCGCCAAGTCTGTTGAATCCGTTGCCGGTAGGCGCATCGATCAATACGGTGGGGTCCGGCGTGATCCGCGGCAATTTTTGGAAGATGCGCGACGCCGCCGCGGTGGCTCGCGAGATGCTGGTGCAGGCGGCGATGAATCAGCGCGCTGACCAGACGCGGGGGAATTACAGCGTTGCCAACGGGGTAGTGACTCACCGTCCGTCGAACAGCGCGATGAGTTACGGGAGCCTCGCCGCGGCCGCGGGCTTGTTGACTCCTCCGGCGAGCGCGCCGCTGGTTCCCGACAATCAGTTCCGGCTGATCGGCAAGACGGTTCCGCGCCAGGACATTCCGGCGAAGGTGGACGGCAGCGCGAAATATGGCCTCGACGTGCAGGTTCCGGGAATGGTTTATGCCGTGATCAAGCATTGTCCAAACTTTGGCGGCACGCTGGCCTCCACGCCTTCCAAGCCGTCGGGTATGCTGGCGGTGGTGCCGACGCAGGTGATCGCCGGAACGGGCCGCGGTACTGAAGTGACTGGCGCGGTGAATGCCGTGGCGGTGGTGGGCAGCAATACCTGGGACACGTGGCAAGCGGCCAAGCGCCTGAAAGTATCCTGGAAGCTCCCGGCCAACGCGGCGAGCCTGAGCGACGTCAATTTCATGAGCACGGCGGCTGGGTTGGCTGCTTCGGCGGCTGCCTATGTACCCGGCGGCGCGAATCCTCCGGGCACCCTCTACACGGTTGAAGGCGACTCGGCATCGCCACGGCGGCGCTGGGCGGATCGGCCAAGGTGGTGGATGCCACCTACGCGCTGCCGTACGTGGCGCATGCGTGCATGGAGGTGCTGAACTGCACGGTGAGTTACAAGCCCGGCGTGAGCTGTGAAATTTGGGCTCCGACGCAATCGGCTCGTTCGGTGCTGCAACTGGCGATGAACCTGACCGGGTTGAGCGCCACGCAGATCACCGTCAACACGATGTATCTGGGAGGCGGACTGGGCCGCAAGGCGGAGACGGACTTTGTGAGCCAGGCGATTCAGGTAGCCATGGCCGTGGGCAAACCGGTAAAACTGATGTGGCCGCGCGAGGAAGACTTCACGCGCGACCAGTACCGCCCGATGGCGCTGGTGCATGGCAAGGCAGGGGTGGACGCCGGCGGCAATATTACGGGCTGGATCTACCGGAATGTATCGCCTTCCATCCTGGGGCAACGCGGGGCGGTGCTGGGCGCCAAGGGCGACAGCCAGGGCTACGAGGGCTCGAACGGGTTGCCCTACAATATCGGTGGGCGGGTGGTGGAATGGGTGTCGCATCCGTCGCCGATCCCGGTAGGATTCTGGCGGAGCGTCGGCGCGTCGATCAACACGTTCGCCGTTGAGAGCCTGATTGACGAACTTGCCGAGGCAGCGGGTCAGGACCCGTATCTATTCCGCCGGTCAAGACTGACGGAACCGCGCTGGATCGCGGTGCTCG
>JBGSME010000477.1:0-5613 GCA_041740335.1 Bryobacteraceae bacterium
CCGGGGGTGGCGGGATCGGCGGCGATCACCTCCACGGGGCCGCCATAGGGGCCTGAGGCACGCCAGCCGGAGCCGTGCGAATCGGGCACGGTAGCTGCGAATAATGCTACCGCAGCCAGCGTGAAAAGGGCCGCCGGCCGCGGGATGCACAAGCGGGGGAGGAACATGCGCATTCCGATCTTGGCTAATTCATGACACAATCAGCCAGAGAACAGAATAGTACAAAAATGTTTTATTGGCCAGAACTATCTAGCCGAACGGCGCAAGTTCTGGAGCATTCCGGGGTACTGGTGGTTCTGGAGCTATTCACGCGTGGCGGCGACGATACGGGACGGGTAACCGGATTGGCGAACGTGCTTTTCCTCGGAGATTCGGAAGCCGCAGGAGCGCATCCAATCCGGCACGCGGTGCTCGACCTGTTTGCCCCAGAAGGCCGGCACGACGGTAGCGGCGACCTTGTAGAGTTGGTTGAACCGGTCCGCGCTTTGCCCGATCAAAACGAGGGTGAAGGTACCGCCGGGCCGCAGGACGCGATGGACTTCACGGAGGGTCCGGAAGATGTCGGCCTTGGAGAGCAGCTCGAGCAAATAGCAACTGACGACGACGTTAAAGGTGTTGTCACGGAATGGCAGGTAGCGCGCATCCACGGCGTGGCAGTGGGCGCGAGCGCCGGGAAATTCACGGCGCACCTGCTGAAAGGTGCGGGAGGCCATCTTGGGCGAGAGGTCGAGCCCAACGGTCTCGCCCTTGGAGTTTGCCTGGACGAGGCGTCGAAACATCTCGCCGGATCCGGTGGCGATCTCAAGCACGCGCATTCCATCCTCGATTTTGGAAACGTCGAGAACGAGCTTGTGAGCCCGGGAATGAAAGAAGTGCGTGGAGAGCGGATAGACCGCCGAAAGGATGTCGTAGACACGCCGGGTTCTAGCGGCGATTGTCCGCGGAATGCCCTCTCGCTGAAGAGAGACCACTTCCGTATCAAGGTTACGCAGAAGGGTATTCATTGATGAGTAGCTCAAGACGCCCGCGCAAGACCGGGCAATGAGCCCGGAATCTCGATCCCCGTCCGTGTGCCTTCTCCCTGTTTGGAATCAATCCACATTTTATAGTCGTTGCCGAAGAGCACTCGAAGCCGTTCATTCACGTTGCTGACGCCAATGCCCTGTTCGAACAGCTTAGCAAGGTTCGCCTCCGGGATGCCGACCCCGTCGTCGGCCACCTCGAGATGGAGCCTTCCGCCGGCGCGCCAGGCACGCAACCGGATCGAACCTCCCTCTATCTTCCCAGCGAGTCCGTGCTTCAGACTGTTTTCTACAATCGGCTGCAGCAACATGCTGGGAACCATCGCGTCCAGCGTCTCCGGTTCGACCTCCTTATGGAATTTCAATTTTTCACCGAAGCGAACGATCTCGATCGACAGGTAGTCGTCGATAAACGTCAACTCATCACGCAAACTTGTAAAGTTATCATGCTTTCGCATCAGGCGTCTCAGGATGCTCGAAAGTTTGTGGATGACGACACGGGCCTGATCGGGGTTTGTCCTGACGAGCGAGGCCACCGAATTGAGCGTATTGAAGAGGAAATGGGGGTTTATCTGGCTCATCAGGGCACGCAGGCGGGCTTCCTGAAGCAGCCGGAACTGATCGGCAAGTTTGAGCTCGGTTCGCGCATTTGCCCAGATCTTGAGCGGGAGCAGCACGGCGAACATCGACGCGACCCAGACGAGCGCATGGGCCAGAAAGCCGTCGTCCCGGCCCGGATAAAGCGCGAAAATGGCTTTTGGGCCGAAGACGCGATAGCCGGTGTAGCGTAGGAATTCGACGAGCGGAATGGTGAGGAACAGGAACGCGTGATACCAGGAATGGCCATCGTCGCGCCAGTAGCGGATGGCGCGGTAGAGGTTGCGGTCAGGAAAAGGCGAGATGGTGTAGACGGCTTCGGGATCGGGCGCCACGTCGCGCACAAGTCCGCCGAGAACACCGACGGCGGCGAATAGAGGCATCGACAAGAGTTCGCCGTGAAACATCGGCGTGAACGAAACGACGGTTCCGCAAATGAGGCCGGGAACATAGCCGCCGACCAGGCCGGCGATGAAACAGCCTTCCAAGCCGACGTCGGCGCCGTCGTAGCTGCCGGTGATCACGCGGACGCCAACGGCGCCGCCGAACATCACGGCGATCGAGAATCCGAGCGCGAGACGTTGATTGAGCGAACGCTCCTCGGCCATCAGGAGGGTCTTGAAGAAGCGCAGACGGACCAGGATCGAAGCCAGCGACGCGGCTACGGCAAGCTTGACGAATAGATTGACCAGCGGCTGCTCGGACATGCGTGGGTGGCAGTCTCCCATACATCATACCCGCCTCCAGCCGTTGCGGCCTTGGCGCCCGCTATAATTGGGATTCCATTGTCCCCTCTGAGCAGTCTCGTCACACTGGCCGCCGAAGCCGACTTCCCAACGCGCTTCGGCCAATTTCGGATCTACGCCTTCGAGTCAATCCCGGCGACGCCCGGCGGGGCGATCGATGAAGCGGTAGCGGTCCGGATGGGCGATTTATCGGGAGATCCGCCACTGGTGCGGATTCACTCTCAATGCCTGACCGGGGATGTATTTCACTCCTTGCGCTGCGACTGCCGGGCGCAGCTGGAACTGGCGCTGGCAATGATTGGGGCCGAAGGCCGGGGGCTGGTGATCTACGAGAACAAGGAAGGGCGCGGGATCGGGTTGGCGAATAAGATCCGCGCGTACCAGTTGCAGGATCAGGGGGCCGATACGGTGGAGGCGAACCAGGCATTGGGGTTCGAGGCGGATCTGCGCGACTATGAGCTGCCTGGCGCGATTCTGCAACATTTGGGTGTGAAGGCTGTACGGCTGCTGTCGAACAATCCGGGAAAGATTCGGGCGCTCGAGGAGGCTGGGGTGCGGGTGGTGGAGCGAGTCCCGTGCCAGCCGGATGTTGCTTCGGCGGCGCGGTACCTGACGACGAAGAAAGAGAAGATGGGGCATATTCTCGAGGGGTTCTAGCGGGTCGCGGTTGGCCTGATTGGCTTCGATAGGCGGAACGAAGCCAACTGGTTTCGCGATGTTTCCCCTTACCGTGCAGGGAGTTGGCCGATCAATTGATTGGCTTTGTCCCTGCATTTTTGATGTCACCGGTGGTGAGCCCTCCCTTGCGGCCGGGGCTCGGTTCCGGTCCGCGAGGGCTGCGTTAGCGTTATTTTGTTTTCAAAGAGCGGCGCTGGCGCTACCCAGCGAGCAAGATTGTCGCACGGCTTGTCAAGGGTTCGGCGATGACGCCGGCGGCAAGTGATTGGGATGGTGGGAGATGATGGCGGGAAAAGCACTGTGACCGGCCGTGGGGGATGGGCTTAAATTCGAGGCGAATTATCGTGTATGATGCTCGGTAAGCGAGGTATTGATTGCGTACCTTCATTCTCCTCGTGTTGCTGGGCGCGGGGATCGTTCACGGCGCGCCGGCGGTTGATATGCAGCGGCTGGGCGCCACGGGTGTCTGGTTTGAAGAGAATCGCGGGCAGGTGGATTCGCACGCGCGTTTCTTCGCCCGCGGGCGCGGCTATAACCTGTATTTGAATGCCAGCGAGGCGACGGTGGCGCTGTGGGATCCGGCGGGCGCGAGTGGCGCGCGGAAGGCCAGTTTGCTGACGATGCGGCTGCTGGATGCCCGGAAGGACGCGACGATTGAGGGCGGCGATCCCACGGGGGACCGGAGCACGTATTTCGTGGGGAACGATCGTTCGCGGTGGGTGAAATCGACGCCGCATTACGAGTCGGTTCGGGTGGGTGGGGTTTGGCGGGGCGTGGATGTGCGTTACTACGAGAACGGGCGGCGGATGATCGAGCATGATTTCGCCGTTGCGCCAGATGGGGATGCGGGGCAGATCCGATTCCGGTTTGACGACGCGACAGCGGTGCGGATGGACGAGGGGGCGTTGGTGATTGAGACCGAGGCGGGGCCAGTGCGGTGGGAGCGGCCGGAGGCGTACCAGGATGTGGATGGGGCGCGGCGGGCGGTGGCGTGCAGCTACCGGATAGACGAGGCCGGCGTGGTGGCTTTCGAGGTTGGGGAGTACGATCGGGCGATGCCGTTGGTGATCGATCCGGAATTGGTTTACGCGCGATTCGTGGGCGCGGAGGGAAACGATGCAGTGACGGATTTGGTGTACCGGCCCGGCGCGGATGAGTTGGTGATCGTGGGGAACACGACGTCGCCGGATTTGCCGTTGGTGAACGCGTATCGAACCTCATCCGGACAGAACGAGGCCTTTCTCTTGCGGACGGGGCCGGCGGGGCCGAAGCACTTTACGTACATCGGCGGGACATCGAACGACTCTGCCGCGGCGGTGGCAGTGGACGCGGCGGGCAACGCTTATGTCACGGGAATTACGACTTCGGAAAACTTTCCCATGCAGGGCGGGGTATTTCCGCCCATGCAAAGCTACTACCTTCCCCGCAGCTATGTTTTGAAGCTGGCCTCTAGCGGAACCGTGCTGAGCTACTCGAGCATCATTGCGGGGAATGGAGAAACGGGCACCAAGGCAATCGCGGTGGATGGTACGGGAAATGCGTATGTCACAGGCACGACGACGGCTATCGATTTCCCGGTTACGACCGGAGTTTTCCAGCCGGTCCGCCCGGCGCCGCAGTATTCGCAGATGGATGCATTCATCGCCAAATTGAATCCGTCGGGGTCAGCGCTGGTGTACGCGAGCTACCTGGGCGGCGCCGATGAAGATGCCGGGAACGCCATTGCGGTGAACGCAGCGGGGGAGGCTTTTGTCGCGGGGGCGACGAAATCGGTTTCACTGGCGACGCTGGGAGCTTTTCGAACTGCGCCTTTGGCCAAAGATGCTTTCGTGGCACGGATCAGCGCGAACGGGAGTTCGAAGATCTACTTCACTTACTTTGGCGGGGACGGAGACGACGAGGGAACGGCTTTGGCGCTGGACGGCAGCGTCGCGATTTTGGGTGGCAACACCGCGTCCACGAATCTGCCGGTAGTGAATGCGACACAGACGGTGTCCGGTGGAAGCGTGGACGGGTTTGTCGCGGTGTTCGACGCGGCGGGCGCGTCAACCACGTTTGCGACTTATCTGGGTGGCTATCCGGATGACACAGTGGCGGACCTGGCTGCTTCGGGCGCGAGCTCCATCGTTGTGGCGGGCACTACGGCATCGGGCAACTTTCCCAGTGTTGGCCGGTTGCAGCGAGCGGGCCTAGTGGGCCAGACAGATGGTTTTGTCACTTGGATTCGGGCCAACCCGACGCACTCGGTTGCTTTCTCGACGAGTTTTGGCGCACCTGACACCGACCTTGAGGGGGTTACGGCGGTGAGTATCGATCCGGCCGATGTGGCCAACCGGATTTATGTAGGCGGATGGACCTCAAGTCCGTCGTTTCCGGCCGATGTGCGGAACGCCAAGGAGTTCCTTGGGCATCTCGCGCCAAATTCATTCAGACCACCGAGCGATGGATTCTACGCCCGATTCAGCAGCGCCACCGGAGCGTGCAGTCCGGAAATGTGGGTGGAACCGTCGGCTTCCGGTAGTGAGGTAATTGTGGACGCCAGCGATCGATTCAATCCCAACAGGCCGGTC
>JBGSME010000478.1:0-6080 GCA_041740335.1 Bryobacteraceae bacterium
TTCCAGTCTTGTCCGAACAGATCACACTCACTGACCCTAATGTCTCCACCGCCGCCAGCCGCCGAACCAGAGCACGCCTCGCCAACATCCGCTGCGCTCCCAATGCCAGTGCTACCGTCACCGCCGCCGGCAAGCCTTCTGGGACCGCCGCCACCGCAACGCTGATCGCAGTCAGAAACAGCAGCCGTAACGGTTCGCCCCGCCACCATCCCATCGCGAACAAAACACCCACCACCAACAGCGCCACCCCCGCCAACTGCCGCCCCAACTGATCCAGCCGCTGCTGCAGTGGCGTCGCTTCGCTCTCGGTCCGGTCAAGCAGCGATGCCACATGGCCCAGTTCCGTTTCCATGCCCGTCCCGCTGATCACCGCAACCCCACGGCCATACGTCACCACCGTGCCCGTATGAATCATGTTGCGCCGGTCCGGCAATGTCACGTCCTCGCCCAGAACCAGACTCGCGTCCTTCGCTACCGGCTCCGATTCCCCCGTCAGCGCCGCTTCTTGAACCCGCAGATTTGCCGATTCCACCAGCCTGCCATCGGCCGGAATTAACTGCCCAGGCTCGACCAACACCACATCCCCGGGCACGATCTCGTCCGCGCTCACCGTCCTCGATCGGCCGTCCCTCCGCACCGTCGCCGCCGGACCCGACAGCCTCCGCAGCTTCTCGAGCGCCTTCTCCGCGCGGTACTCCTGCGCGAAACCCAGCCCCGCGTTCAAAATTACCAGCGCTCCAATCGCGATCGCCTCCACCCACTCGCCCAATAATCCGGAAACCACCGCCGCCACGATCAGAATCATCACCACCGTCGAGGTGAATTGCGCCGCCAACACCCGCCACGGCCCACGAACCCCCGCCATCCGAAGTTCGTTCCGGCCATGCCGCTCCAGCCGCCGGGCCGCCTCCACCGAACTCAACCCGGCGGAGACGTCGCTATCCAAACGCTCCACCGCCTCACTCACCGTAAGAACGTGGAATTCAATCGCGGGCATCGCGCCCTTAGTATCGCAGCACGGCAGCCATCGGCAGGCCCTCCGGTACCCCAGACCACACATGCCCCGAGTTCCGCAGCGTGTCGGCCACCGCCGCATTGATCAAGTCGTCCGCGCTGCTTACATACTCACCCGTCATCCGCACTCGACCCACTATCCGGTCGTAGTCGCCCGTCTGGCTCGCTCCCGGCGCGAAAAACAGATGCTCCACGCGGCCGCTCGCCGCCGCCTTCACAATCCGCCGAACGTCACGCTCCACTCGCTCCGAACCCGACTGCCGCTCGTACAGCTCCATCGCATGCACCTGCTCCGGGCTCCTCCACTTCGCCAACACCGCTCGCGCCTTCGCCGCCAGTTCCCTGTCACTCTGTCCGCCATCCGGACTCGTCTCCACATCCCCCGCGTACATCCCGATCTCCGGATTCGCCGCCCGCCATCCCGCCACTTCCTCCGTCGCGCCAGCCACTACCAGCGGACCCGGCCGCTCCCGCAGCAAACCCGTCACACCCCGCCCGATCGCCACGCAGTAATCGTGAAAATAGCGGTCTGCCTTGTCACGTTCCGTCCCTAAACCGAACGTCCTCCCGCCCGGCGAACGGCCCTTCAGTTTGAACTCGGAAAGATCCAGCGCCAGAAATTCCTCAAGGTTGTCCGGCACATCGCCCGGCAACGCGCGCTCAGTGCAGTCATGCTCATCGCATTCGAACAACCGGACTCGCTTCCGCGACAACGCCAGCAATAGAAATTCCCGCGCCACTCCCATCTGCGCCGCCAACTCTGTCAACGCGAACCGCCCCTCCACCCTCACCCCATCCTCGGCCTCCCACGGCAGCCGGTACTGCACCGACATCCGGGCATTGCGGAACAACGCGAAACTCTGATGATGCCCGCCCGCGAACTCCGGATCTTCCAGCATTTCCATCAACGGATCGAGCAGCGCTCTCCGATCCGCCTCGTTCTTCCCTCGCGCCTCCAACGTCGCCTCTGCTTCGTGCAGCAGTGCCCGCAACCGCACCGCCGCCGGACGCGTTCCTGATCCCGCACGATGCGGCCCCAGCAGAATCGAAACGCTCGCGCCGCTTTCCCCGGCCAACCGCCGCAAATCCGCCATCACCGGCATCGCTCTGTCCGTCGTAGTCATTTGTAACGTTCTCCTTCCTTAGTCGACAACCCAAACCAGTAGTCTGTTACGCCGCTTCCATGTCCTGCCGCGACGAACCCTTCTTCTCCGGAAGCTCAGTCATCGCCGCCTCGGTCAGCAAAAGCGTCCCCGCCACCGATACCGCGTTCTCCAGCGCCACCCGCGTCACTTTCGTCGGATCGATAATCCCCGCCTCCATCAGATCCACATATTCATTCGTCGCCGCGTCGTAACCCGCGCTGCCTCCTCCCGATCGCATCCGGTCCACCACCACTCCCGGATCCGCTCCCGAGTTCACCGCAATCTGCCGCGCCGGCGCTTCGAGTGACCGCCGCAGGATTCGCGCTCCCGTCCGCTCGTCTTCCCCCGTGCATTGCTTCTCCTCCGCCTCGACCGCCCCCATCAGGCGCAGCAACGTCAATCCGCCCCCCGCCACGATCCCTTCCTCCACCGACGCTCGCGTTGCACTGATCGCATCCTCAAACGCCTCTTTCCGGTTCTTCATCTCCGCCTCCGACGGCGCGCCCACCCGGATCACCGCCACTCCTCCCGACAGCTTCGCCAGCCGCTCTTTCAGCTTCTCCTTGTCGTAATCGGAGGTCGTCTCCTCAATCTGCCTCCGGATCTCGCCGCATCGCCCCTCGATCCCGCTCTTCTCTCCTCCGCCCCCGATGATCGTCGTCGTGTCCTTATCCGCCACGATCCGCTTCGCGCTTCCAAGGTCCGCCAGTGTTACGTTTTCGAGCTTCACCCCCAATTCTTCCGCGATCAGCCTTCCACCCGTCAGAATCGCGATGTCCTCCAACATCGCCTTCCTCCGGTCCCCGAACCCCGGCGCCTTCACCGCCACGCACTGCAGCGTCCCACGGATCCGGTTCACAACCAGCGTCGCCAGCGCTTCCCCCTCCACATCCTCCGCGATAACCCACAGCGGACGTCCCGCCCGCACCACCTCCTCGAGCAGTGGCACCAGATCCTTCACGTTCTGGATCTTCTTCTCATACAGCAGCACGTACGGATCATCCAGCTCCGCCTCCATGCTCTCGCTGCTGTTGATGAAGTACGGGGACAGATACCCGCGGTCAAACTGCATCCCTTCCACCACATCCAGCACCGTCTCGGTCGTCTTTGACTCTTCTACCGTGATCACTCCCTCCGCCCCTACCTTCTCCACGGCATCGGCCACCATCACACCGATCGATTCATCGTTGTGCGCCGACACAGCCGCCACCTGGATCCGCTCCCGCCGGCCTTCCACGGAACGCGACAACTTCCCTAACTCCCTCACCGCGGCTTTCAACGCCCGGTCCAGCCCGTGCTTCAGTTCGATCCCGCTCGCCCCCGCCGCGATATTGCGGATCCCCTCCGTCAACATCGCATGCGCCAGCACCGTCGCCGTGCTCGTGCCGTCTCCCACCGCATCCCCCGTCTTCTCCGCCGCCTCCCGTAGCATGCGCACCCCAAGGTTCTCCGCCGGGTCGTCTAATTCCATTTCCTTAGCGATCGTCACCCCGTCGTTGCACACGATCGGATGACCGTATTTCTTATCGATCAACACGCACTTCGATTTCGGACCCAACGTCACCCGCACCGCGTCAGCCACCGCCGTGGCGCCCCGCAACAGCGCCTCCCTCGCATCAGACCCGAAGTAGATCTGTTTCGCTGCCATGGCCAAGAACTCCTTGTCTCACCCCATTCAACTGCACTTGCCATGCCACGGCCTCTTCCTCATCCCCGCACCCGTGGCCATAGGCCCGCGAGCAAGTTCGCTCATCACCGCACCCATCGCTGTGTCTTTCAACCCACCCAACTGCGTATTTCCAAACGCCAACGCCGAAATGCCCGGTATGGACAAGGACAAACTAAAATCTCACGGCTTCCGCAACCGGAAATCCACCACCAGCGGCAAATGATCCGACGCAATCAGCGACCGCCGGTTAATGTGAAAATATGCCCGCTCCACCGCCAGGTGCCGATCGAAATACGCATGATCCAGATTCAACAGCGGAATCCCCGCCGGATACACCCGGCGCCGTCCCAGATGCTTCCGTAGATCCTCAAACTCCGCGGACAGATTCCGCGACACTAGCCCCCGCGTCCACTCATTGAAATCACCAGCCACAATCCGCGGACCCGTAATATCTACCCCGCTCAATATCTCCGTTTCGATCAAGCGCACCGCCTGCTTCCGCCGCTCGAAAAAATTCGTTCCCAAATGCAGGTTGAACACATGCACCAGTGCCGGCCCCACCGGGATGTCGGTCCGCAACGCACACCGCTCTTCATGCCCCGCAACCGTAAGATCGAATTGCCGCGATGCGACGATCCGGCGCCGGCTCAACGTCACGTTCCCATACGGCGCTCCCTCGTGCTTCCTCGCCTCCCCCAACGCCGGCCAGTAGCTCAGCCGTTCCGAAAGAAATCGCACCTGATCCCCCGTCACCCCGTCGCGATTCACCACCTCCTGCAACACCACAACATCCGCGTTCAGTTCGTCAATCACCCGCGCGATACGCTCGATGCTGGTTCGTCCATCCAGCCCACGCGCCTTGTGGATGTTATAGCTCGCCAGGCGAAATGTCCGCATTCCCCGGCCTACACCTGATCCTCGATCAACGAGGCGATCGTCTCCTGCGCCCGGCTCCACACCCCGCGCTCGCGCCAGCCTTTCAAATCGATCCGCTCACACCGCCCCAGGTCTTCCTCGAATATTTCCCCCAACCGCCCCACCAGTTGCGGATTGTGAAAACACACATTGCTCTCCTCGCTCAGCGCGAATGACCGGTTGTCGAAATTCGTCGTCCCCACCGTCGCCCAACTGCCATCCACCACCATCGTCTTCTGATGCAGCATCGTCGGCGCAAATTCGTAGATCTCCACCCCGGCCTCCAACAGCCTCCCATACAGTCTCACGCTGTTCTGCCGCGCCCACCACGTGTCGTTATGCTGGCTCGCCACCATCAGCTTCACAACCACGCCGCGCCGGCTCGCCTTCGCCAACAATTCGATCACTCCCGCGCTGGGAATGAAGTATGGATTCGCAATATACAAATACCGCTCGGCGCACTGCAGCGCTAGCAAATACATCGTCGCCGCCGCCCCCGCCCCCGCGCTCGGTGAACTCAGGATCGTCTGTACCCGAACCACCCCAGCCTCCTCCAGCAATGGAAAATACTCGCGCCCACTCACCATCTCCCCAGTCGTAATCAACCAGTTCTGCGCGAATCCCGCCTGCAGCCACAACGCCGCCGGTCCCTCCATCGATATCATCACGTCCCGCCATTCCGTGCTGTTTCGCGCGGACCCCAACCACTGATCGGCGATCCCCGCTCCCCCCGTAAACGCAATCTTCCCGTCCACCACCAGCGTCTTCCTGTGCGTCCGAAGGTTCGCCCGGTCCAGCGTGTACCATCGGATCGGATGAAACCAACTCAACTGCACCCCGCCGGCCTCGAGCACCCGCAGCGTTCGTTCCGTCAATGAAGCCGACCCGATGCCATCCACCAACAACTTCACCGTTACACCCCGCCGCGCCCGCTCCGCGAACGCTTCTGCAAACCGGTCCCCCACCACCCCGTCCCAGAAAATATACTGCTCCAGCGTTACCGAATGCTTCGCCGACTCGATCGCCTCCAGCATCGCCGGATAAAATTCATCCCCGTTGTTATAGATCGTCACCCCGTTGCCCTCAACCAGCGACGTTCCCGTCATCCCCTCCATCGTTCTCAAAAACTCCGGCGACCCCGTCGTCAGCGCCGTCTCAATCGGAAACGCCGCCGGATGATACGAAGGTGTCGTGTGATAGAAAATGAACGCCGCGAACCCAACCCCTGTCGCTATGTACCAGTGATCGGTCGCCAATAGCACCGCCGCCGACATCGCCCACGCCCACCATGCCCGGATCCAATACCGCGCCCGGTCCCCGAACACGTGCACCCCAAG
>JBGSME010000479.1:0-5064 GCA_041740335.1 Bryobacteraceae bacterium
CCGTCAATGAGTTCACCGTAGGAGGCACGCGGCGCCCATGTGCGCGGCGCTCCAAAGCAGGCACCACCAGCCTACGCCGGGGCCGCGTGGGCTTGGCCGGCACAGTTTGCATTCCCCGGCCCGTCCATTCGATGCATGAGAACGTAAACGGAAGGAATGTCTGGCAGGCCGGAGCGTTCGAATCGGCCCGTTTGTCCGTTGTCTTGCCTTTCGCTCCGCCCGATGCCTTTGCAGGCTTCGATTGCGGCTTCGCGGCCGCCAACGGCGCGGGTTTGGCGGGCTTCTCCACCGTCGCAGCAGCCAGCAGCCGGCTCACGGCGGCTTGATTCTGCTCGCGTTGGAATTCTTCCTGATGCGCGACGGAACAGAAATCGCCGTTCTTCAGTTTGCGAAGGAACGGCAGCTTCTTTCCGCACAGCAGACAATGCATCTCGAACCCTTTCTATGGATCTACGATTGATGGTAAGGAAATATTGAAGCGATAGCTACGCAGTGAAACCCTTAGTTGGGCTCATGAGTTCCGCCTTAGAAGCGCACAAGCCGCCGGGCGCGGCACCAATCGGCGGAAGGAGCTCGCTGATTCCACAGCACCCGGCGAGTCTGTTGTGCGCGAGTTCCTCAGAAGCGCACAGGCCGCGACGGCGCGGCTCCAGGCTTGGGAGGCATTCGCGCTCCTCCGGCGCCGTAGCGAGTCGCCGCTAGATCGGTTGACACTCGACGCCGGGCCGCGCGTGTCAACTAGCGGACAGACAATTTCCATCGTCACCGTATTCGGGGAAGCTCAGTACAGATCGGACGTGGGGTTATGATTGAAAGACTTCTGGCCGCGGAGCGCGCATCGGTCACCTTACTCCACCTCTCCGACACCCAGTTCGGACGAAACCACAGGTTCGGCAACCTCGGCTTCACCGCGGACGACGGTAAGTTCGACACTCTGATCGCTCGGCTGGAATCGGATTTGGATGGGCTGAAAAAGGACCGTTCAGCCAGAGGCGATCGACGTCACAGGCGGCCTCGCGGAATCGGGCCGCAAGAGCGAATTCGCCGACGTGCTCGCCTTGCTCACCCGCCTCGCGGAATATCTCGGCATTCCGCGAGCGCACGTGGCGATCGTGCCGGGGAACCATGACATCAATCGCAAACTTTGCGAGTCCTACTTTGCCGAGTGCGCAGGCGACGAGATCGAACCCGTAGCGCCGTTCTGGCCGAAATGGAAGCATTACGCGTCGATGTTCGAGGAGTTCTACCGAAGACGCAGGACCCCGCGCGCTACATCGAGGCCCTGGGCGCAAGGAAACCTCACAGATCAACGTCCAGGGCCTGAGCCCCAATCGCAGTTCCGGCATCTCCCAGGGGGTCCAAGGCTGGTTCTCCTGGAACGCGACGCCATCCACGTGTGCTCGCGCAGCCGCCACGTGTCGCCGTGCATGGCGTGGCCGATCCATGCGCGGACCGATTGATTCACCTCGCTATTACCGATCCGTCCGGCGTGATAGGCGTCGCTCAGCGCGCGGAGACGGCGGCGGAAGCGCACGACATTCGCTCGCGTCAACCCGGCGTGCATAGGCAAGAGCCGGAAGCCGAGGAACGGGAAGCCGTCGCGGCACCGGTACACGCTGCTCTTGCCGGGATGCAGCGTCAGCCGGTAGCGGTAGAGGAACTCGCGGATCTGAAGATGCATTTCGTTGAGCTCGTCCTTGCTATCGGAAAACAGGAGAAAGTCGTCCACGTAACGCGCGTACGCCCCGGGCCGGAGATTGCGGACGATCATTTGGTCCCTCGGATTCAGGTAGACGTTGGCGAAGAACTGCGAGGTCTGATTTCCGAGGGGAAGTCCACGGCGGCGCTCGTGCAGGGTGAAAAGCGTATCGCCAGGGAAGTAGTGCAGCACTTCCTCCTGCGGGTTCGAACTGCAATGTCGCCAATCGTCTGGAAGCGTAGTTTCTTGAGCATGGGCCGAAGGCAGCGTCATCGGCGCCGCAGGCGCTCGCCGGTCCGATCATCCAGGACGCTGTGTGGTGCACAGCGCAGGAGCCCCTGTGTCGTCACCTGGTTGAAGGTGAGACCCATCAGACATCACGAGGGCCACTGGGGGAATCTAGTAAGATCTTCTCGATTTGAGCCGAGCAATGGTCGAGAAACAGCTTGACCATGCGGGAAGGATGGCGTCGGGTTAGGTAGTAGGCCGAAAGATCCACTTCGTCGAACCGCCATTCCGGCACCACAGCCACTAACTGGCCCTCGCGCAACTCCCTCCGGCATAGTATCGACGGGATCTCGGCCACTCCCATGCCCGCAACGGCCGCCCGAAGAATACCGGCATAATCGTTCATCCCCAACGATAGTTGCAGCGTCGACTGCTGGACCTCGGTTCCGTTGGACAATTTCCAGTTCACATCGCCGAACCACTTGGTGAAGCCGAGTAACCGGTGTCGTCCGAGGTCCGAAGGATGCTCCGGCAGACCTGCGCTTGCAAGATACGCAGGCGCGGCGACCAGAATGTGGCGGTATCGAGTCAATCGCCTAAAGATGAGGCTGCTTTCAGCCTGGCGGCCGACCCGGAACGAGACATCAACCTCGTCTTCGACCATGTCGAGGTGCCGGTCAGTCACCAGGACCTTTACAGAGACCTTCGGATATCGTGCCATGAAAGACTGGATCAACGGCGCGAGAATGAGGTCCGACAGACTGGGTGGCGCAGCCAGCCGTAACGTTCCGCTTATCTCGGCTTTGCGCTGCTGGAGAGAAGCCTGTGCGCCTTCGACAACCTCCATAAGCCGCTGGCAATGCAAGAAAAACTCGCGGCCCGTTTCCGTTGCATTCAGGGATCTGGTGGTTCGCTCAAGCAATCGCACTCCCAACTGACGCTCTAGCCCGCTGATCCTCCTGCTCAGGCTGGAGACAGGAACACCGGTCCTGCGTGCGGCCTCCGAAAAGCTGCCGAGTTGAAGCACTTGGGCGAACAGAACCATGGCGTTGAGATCCGCAGGAGTGTCCATCTTTTCACCTATGCAATAGTTTTTTCCATTATCAGCAATTGCGCCATACGCGGAAAGATGGAATCCTTGATGCAGGACACGAAGGAGAGTCCAAACAATGAAAACCAACACCATCCAATCCGTTTTAGAGAGCTACGAAACGGCGCTGAACACCAACGATATCGAAACGATCCTCGGGCTCTTCGGCAGCGAGCCTGTATTCATGCCCCAGCATGCGCCTGCGTTGATCGGCCGCGAGGCCGTGCGTGCGGGCTATGAACAGGTGTTCAACACGATCAAACTGTCCGTCCAATTTGACATCCATGAAGTCCAGGAAGCCGGCGACTGGGCTTGGGCCCGGACCAGTTCAGCGGGGCGCACACGCATCCTGGCCGCGGGCATCGAGGCTCAGGAAGGCAACAACGAACTGTTCATATTCCGCCGTGAAAACTTCGTGTGGAAAATTCACCGCTATCTCTTCGCGACCAACCAGCCACTCGCCTGATCCGCCTGATTGCATGGCGTACTTGATCGCAAAAATACACCAGATCTGAAGGAGAAACATACTATGACCAAGCAAATCATTGCCGTCGTCGGTGGCACAGGCGCTCAAGGAGGCGGCGTGGTAGAGGCACTGCTCGAAAGCGGCCGATTCGCCGTCCGCATCCTTACCCGGAACCCCAGCGGGGAGCAAGCCAAAGCATTGTCTAAACGAGGCGTCGAAGTAGTGCAGGCTGATCTGAACAGCCCAGAGACGCTGCAATCCGCATTCAAGGAAGCCTACGGCGTTTTCGCCGTCACCAACTTTTGGGAGAAAGGCGGCGCCGATGAAGTCGCGCAGGGCGAGGCAGCAGTCCGCGCCGCGCAAGAAGCCGGCGTTAGACACTTCGTCTGGTCGACCCTTCCGAACGTCGAAACGATCAGCGGCGGCAAGTACGATGTTCCCCATTTCACGGATAAGGCCAGGGTTGACGCGATCGTCAAGAATGCGGGATTTGAGCACCACACCTTCGTCATTGCCTCGTTCTTCTACCAGAACTTCCTGGGCATGTTGTCGCCGCAGAAGCAGCAGGACGGTTCGCTGGGCTGGACGCTGCCGATCGACCCCAGTGCGCGGAGCATCCACATGGGCGATATCGGCGAACTCGGCAACATCGTGGCCGGTGCGCTCGCTCAACCCGGCAAGGCCGGAGACGGCCAGTACTTGCCGCTGGTGGGCGACTTTTTGAGTTTCAACGAAGTTCTCGAGACCCTCAACAAACAGGGTCACGCCTTCACTTTCAATCAGGTGCCGCGCGAGGTCTTCGCCAACTTCTTCCCTGGCGCCCGCGAGTTGGCCGAGATGTTTGGCTACTTCGAGGACCACACGTATTTGGGCGCGAATTCAGACGCCCAGATCGCTCTCGCCCACGAGATAGCAGGTAAGCCAGCGACCGATTTCGCGACCTGGGCCCTGTCGAGCATGCCCTCGAAATAGTGCGCGACGAGATGGCTCGAGGACGCATGATCATTCCCGCCACTCGGCCCAGCCCGGTACGCAAGATACCGCCGTTGCCGTAACCAAAGGGGCGCCCCAGCCAGGTAAGCCTTGCGGCGCCCCGGCCTGTACTAGACGCGGCCAGCCGCGTGTTCCCGATGTTGAAGAAGGACGGGTCCCTGATACGGCCGCGTCCTATTCCTGAACATCCCCAGCGTCGAGCCCCTCTCCACCGGACTCCGCGCGAATTTCTCCGGCGGGGCGGCGCCGCGTTTCTCAAGCTTGGGAGCGTAGCCACAGACAAGAGAGGGGATAGGCGCGAGCCCGTCCCTCTCTCCCATGAGCGGCCCGAGGCCTTCCATTGACAGGCTGCATCGGCACAGAACGGAAGGCCCGCGGCGCGTTGCCGTTGGCCGCGTCGAACTGGATGCCGAGCCCAGACAGAACGGCGCCGGCCGTTCGCAGTTCCACGGTCCCACGGCGGTTGAACGTCGGCTGCTCGAAGACTGGCAGCGCCTTGTGCCCGCGCGGAGGAAGCGTGAATGACCAGGTCGTCAGCGTCGCGCCCTCCTCCTCGCGAGCCTTCGCCGTCACGATCACCGCCGCATC
>JBGSME010000480.1:0-3653 GCA_041740335.1 Bryobacteraceae bacterium
AGACGCGGGAGCCTTGGCCGTTCAACAGGAGGACGGCGGCGGCGAGCATGGCGGTACAGACCTGGTCGACGGGGACGACCTCCATGGGAGCGGTGGCCTGGAGCGGCCAATGGCGAAGGCCCTTCATGGCCATCATGACGAGTGGCGCGGCGGTGCGTCCGCCTTCGACCCAACCGGGGAAGGGGAATTCGAGAGCGGCTTCGACGATGGCGGGGCGGACAATGGCGTATCCGAGACCGGGCTCGGTTGCGATCAACTGTTCGCCGAGGCTTTTAGAATAGGTGTAAGTGTTGACCCATCCCCACTGTTTGGCGCGCTGGACGCCGAGGTCGGTGAGTTTCTGTTTGACCTGTTTCTCTTCGATGCGAGGATTGGCGGCGGCTTCGGCGTAGACTTCGCGGATCTGGCCGCGCATGAATTGAATTTCGTCGCGGGCGCGGAAGCTATCGTCTTCGGGCCCTTTGCGGCGCGGGTAGAAGCCGGCGACTGGCTGATCCTCTTCGACCAGGCCGTGGGATTCGCCGCAGACGAAGCAGGTGGAAACGTGGAGGATTTTGGCGTTGAGGCGTTTGGCGAGGGCGATGGCGTTTTCGGTGCCGTCGACGTTCGATTGAAAAGACTCGTCGACGGGCGGGGTGAACTCGACGAGTCCGGCGATGTTGAGGATGAGGGAGACGCGTCCGGTGAGTTCGGCGACGGTTTGTTCGGAGAGGCCGCAGAGGGGCTGGCCGATGTCGCCGGCGTGCATGGTCATGCGGTGGCGGATCAGGTTGGGGTCGGCTTTGTCGACGATGGGCTTGAGGCAGGGGGAGGTGAGGACGTCGTTTTCGAAGCGCTCGCGGGGCGAATAGCCGCGCTTGGCGCGCATGAGGATGTGCAGGTGCTTGAAGCTGGGGAAGCGTGCTAGAAACAATCCCAGGGCGACTTTGCCGACGAAGCCGTTGGCACCTGTGATGAGGATTTCGTGGTTCTGGAAGGTGTGGCTGGCGGAGATCAAGGTTGGCGACTACTGCGCTAAAATAGCGTAGCGTTGTCGTGTTTTCGAAGTCAACATGGGGATTCTGGTTCGTAGTCTGCTGGTGACGTATCCGGGCATCGTGTTTTGCACGATTCTGTTCGGGACCGCGTCGATTTTCGTGTCGCCGTTCGCGTCGACGGGGCGGACGCAGCACGCAATGGCGCGGCGGTGGGCGCGATGGGTGTTGTGGTTCGCGGGCGTGCGGGTGAAGGTGGAGGGGACCGAGAATCTGCCGCCTGGGGGTCCATTTGTCTTTGTGGCGAACCATCGGAGCTACTTCGATTCGCCGATTGTGCTGCCGTTCCTGCGGGTACAGTTCCGGTTTTTTGCGAAGGCGAGTGTGTTCTATTGGCCGTTGATTGGGTACCACCTGAAGAAGTCCGGGCACCTGCCGGTACACTACGACAATCCACGGGAGTCGTTGAAAAGCATGGCGCAGGCGGCGCGGGTGATCCAACAAACGGGGATTTCGGTGCTGCTGTTTCCGGAAGCGGGGCGGACGACTGGGGAACTGGAGCCGTTCAAGGACGGAGCGGCGTATGTGGCGATCAAGGCAGGGGTTCCGGTGGTGCCGGTGGGGATTATCGGGAGTTTGAGTGTGCAGCCTCCGGGTCGATTTTCGGTGCAGCCGGGTGAGGTGACGATGCGGATTGGGCGGCCGATTCCGACGTTGGATATACCGTTGGGGGAGCGGACGCGGTTGTCGCAGTTACTTTGGGTTCGGGTGGCGGAGTTAATTGAGTATCCGGTTCCGGCGGGGAAGCGGGAGGCTGGGGAGGCGGTGGTGGGGTGAGGAATTGCGATGGTCCCTTCAAAAGCTGTCGCTGCCGTGAGCCAGTCCCAGGAGTGCCCATCACTGCCGGGATGCGTTTCGCAGGGCGCTACCGAGGCCGCCGCAATCGAAAACGTGCGAGAGGCGATCAAGGGATGTGTGGCCGCGCGCAAGGCCAACAACCTTCCGTTGGCCGTGGAGGTCCGCGAAGTCGAAGTGGAAGTCGCGTAGTGTCCTTGCGGGTGATTTCCGGCGAACGAGCGGTGCGAGCATTCATCCGTGCGGGCTGGATTCGAGACAGGCAGGTCGGCAGTCATTCGATCCTCGTAAGGCCAGGCTACCCTTGCGCCAGGCACGTTGCGATCGCTGATCCGCGGATCTGGCTTGTCCGTCCAACAGTTTCACGACCTACTAGGCGGGATACGGCTTCGATGTTCCAGGAAATATGGGGACGGTCCCGCGCGGAGCTGGCTGTTTGGTTGCTGATTGGGCATTGGTGGCCGCGTCGGACAGTCCCCATATTTCCTCCGGTACCAGTGAGACAGGGGGGCTGAGTGAACGGTATTGCTCAACAGACTCTCAAGTATGCCTCCGCGCGTCCGCGCGCCTTGTGGCGCGCTCCTCGTATCCACGACGGTCTCACGCGTCTCGCGACGAAACGGTTTGAAACATGCAGGCTAGTTCAGGATCTTGTGTCGAGCATCACTCCGATCTGAGTTTCAGGCCAGCGCTTTTCCGTAGAGCGCGAGCAGCCGGCTCCAGGCTTTCTCGGCGAGCGGCTCGTTGTAGACCCTGGAATCGGGGGGGCACCAACCGTGCGCGGCGCCGGCGTAGACCTCGATTTCGGCGGTGAGGTTGGCGGCGGCGAAGGTTTCCTTCAAGGCGGTCTTGTCATTGGGGGCGCGCGAATCATCGTTCTCGGCGATCGCGATGAGGAATTGTGCCTTTGACTTTGCGGCCTGGAGGTGGGGGCTATCGGGCGCGTCTCTGACAAGTCCGCCGCCGTGAAAGGACGCGACGGCTCCGACGCGGGCGGAGACCGCGGCCGCGGTGCGTAGAGCCATGGGGCCGCCCATACAATAGCCTTGCGTGCCCATCTTTCGATTTTTGGCGACCGAGGATTGGCGGTCCAGCCAAGCGATGAACGCCTTCGCATCGGTCATGTGGGTTGTCGGGTTGAGGGTTTGCGCGAGGGGCCTTACCTGATCGATCGGAGTTGCCGCACCGGCATCGGCTGTCGGCGCTTTCTTGGTGCGGTAGAAGGGATTCACGACGAGCACGGAGTAGCCGGATTCGGCGAGGCGCTTGCCCATTTGCCGGAAGGACGGGCGGAGTCCGAAGATGTCCGGCCAGACGAGGACGCCGGGAGCTGTGCCGGTTGCGGGATGGACGAAGTAGGCGTCGGCTGCGCCGTCGGGAGTCGTCACGATGACATCGGATTCGGTGACCGTTAGGGCGTTGGCGACTCGTGGCAGCATCATGGACATGCCGGCTCCGAGCAGAGTGCCGAATTGTTTTCGGGTTACGAGGCCGCGGGATTCGAACTCGAGGCGGTCTTCTTCAAAATGATCCTGATCGCACATGTTTGCTCCTTATTTCGTCTTCAGGAATGCCTGGAGCCACGCCTGCACCTCAGCGACTTGCTCGGGGACGTTGTTATGACCGGTTTCGAGGGCCAGTAACAGTTTCTTTTGTCCAGGAATTACATTGTACGCGGAATACATCGACGTTGGGGGGCAGGTCTCGTCGTTGAAGCCCCAAGAGTAGAGTCCGGGTACTTTGATGCGGCGGGCGAAGTTGACGACATCGTAGTAGCTCGAGGTCTGGATCTTGTCGGGTGAGCGGTGGGATAGCGGGCCTTCG
>JBGSME010000481.1:0-1898 GCA_041740335.1 Bryobacteraceae bacterium
AACTTCGTCGCCGAGGAGAATATCATCGTCGGCAATGTGGTGCTCTACGGCGCCACATCGGGCGAAACGTACTTCAACGGCATGGCCGGCGAACGGTTCGCAGTGCGCAATTCCGGCGCCACCGCGGTTGTCGAAAGCGTGGGCGATCACGGCTGCGAGTACATGACCAATGGCTTGGTGCTGGTGCTCGGCCCAACGGGACGGAATTTCGCCGCCGGAATGTCCGGTGGCATCGCCTACGTCCTTGACGAGGCCGGCGATTTCGCGCGCACCCGATGCAACCTCACCGGCGTGGATCTGGAGCCGGTGATGGACACCGCCGACATCGAGATGATTCGCGGCTTGATTCTAAAACACCTGGAATTCACCGGCAGCCCGCGCGCCGAGTGGATCCTCGAGAACTGGTCCCGAATGCTGCCGAAATTCTTGAAAGTGTTCCCGCATGAATACAAGCGGGTGATGGGGATTCCGCGCGCCGCACAAATGAAGGCGTCGCCGCCGCCGCCGGTTGCCGCTCCCCAGACGCCATTGCCCGCCGGAGACTAACCATGGGAAAAGATACAGGATTCATGGAATACACGCGCGAGGTGCCGGGCCGGCGGCCGGTGAGCGAGCGCGTCAATGACTATTTCGAGATCTATCTCGACTTCCCCGAAGAGAAGGTCCGCACGCAGGGAGCCCGCTGCATGGATTGCGGCGTGCCGTTCTGCCACACCGGCTGCCCACTGAACAATATCATTCCGGACTGGAACGATATGGTCTACCAGGACCGGTGGCGGGAGGCCATCCGCATTCTGCACTCGACCAATAATTTCCCGGAGTTCACCGGCCGCATCTGCCCGGCGCCGTGCGAATCGGCATGCGTGCTGGGCATCAATGAGCCGCCGGTGGCGATCAAAGTAATCGAACGGACCATTATCGATCACGCCTGGCGGGAAGGCTGGATCGCGCCGGAGCCGCCTCCGGCCCGCACGGGAAAGAAAGTGGCCGTGATCGGTTCCGGCCCGGCCGGGATGGCCGCCGCCCAACAGATCAATCGCGCCGGGCACTGGGTGACCCTGTTTGAAAAAGCGGACCGCATCGGCGGCCTGCTCCGCTACGGGATTCCCGATTTCAAGATGGAGAAGCACCACATCGACCGGCGCGTGGATCAGATGGCCGAGGAGGGAGTGACGTTCCGCACCAACGCGCACGTGGGCGGCAACGTGCCGATTGACGATCTACGCCTGGAGTACGACGCGATTCTGCTTTCCGGCGGCGCGGAGTTTCCGCGAGACCTGCCGATCCCCGGACGGGAATTGAACGGCGTCCACTACGCGATGGAGTTTCTACCGCAACAGAATAAGGTGGGGGCGGGCGATGAGGTCCCCGGACAGATCCTGGCGACCGGGAAACATGTGGTAATTATCGGCGGCGGCGACACCGGAGCCGATTGCGTGGGAACGTCAAACCGGCAAAAAGCGGCCTCGGTCACACAATTCGAAATCATGCCGAAGCCTCCCGATGACCGTTCTCCGAACACCCCGTGGCCCTTGTGGCCGCTGATGCTGCGGGTAGAGAGCTCCCACGAAGAGGGGTGCGACCGCCACTGGGCGATCGCGACACAGAAATTCGAGGATGACGGTAGCGGAAACGTGAAGGCGCTGCATACCGTGGAAGTGGGTCCGGCCCCGGCGTTTGAGCCGATCCCGGGTACTGAAAAGGTGGTTCCAGCCGATCTGGTGCTGCTCGCCATGGGCTTCCTGGGCCCTGTTCGCAAGGGGATGATCGAGCAACTGGGCATAAAGCTCGATGCCCGCGGCAACGTGGCTACCGACGAGAATTACATGAGTTCGATTCCGGGCGTATTCGCGGCGGGCGATATCCGGCGCGGGCAATCGCTGGTGGTGTGGGCGATC
>JBGSME010000482.1:0-7685 GCA_041740335.1 Bryobacteraceae bacterium
GGGGGCGGGGCCGGCGGGGGGGGGACCTGGTATTGCTGATACGGCTGCTCGGGCATCGCAAAAGGTCTGGTCGTCTCGCCCTCGGCCGGCTGCGGCTGGCTGGCCGCCGGCCCGCTGGGCGCTTTCAATTCGGCGCGCTCGGGAATTGGGGGACGGGAGTGGCCTGATTTGCTGCGCTGCTCTTTGAGGACGTTGCCCTTGTTGACCAGATTCTGCTTAATATCCCCGACCGCCAACTGGATGTCGATGTCGTCCGGAAAACCCTTGGATATCTCGTCCAGCCGGTGGAACACGGTGCGGAGTTCCTCAAGGGCCGTGGCGCCGGTGACGCTTTGGTCCAGCATCTTGAGTTCCTTCTTCAGTTTTGCGTTGGCTTCACTCACTGGCTGATTGTTCTCCTGGAATTTTGGGCGGGGTGGGCTCGCCCGCTGCCCGCGCTCGATGCTAAGCTAACAGTAAGCATGGTGTATGAGCCATGACGGCGTTGAGTCCAGCAACTCGGCTTTAGAAATTTGTGTGTATTGGAGGGAACGTTCATGCGTCTGACAATCATGATCGCATCGATTTTGGCGCTCGGGGCGGCTAGTTCCGTCACCGCCGCGGTGGATGCCGCAGCGGGACAAGCGGTGTTCACCAAGAAGTGCAAGACATGCCACGGTGCAACCGGTCAGGGTAACCCCGGCATGGCCAAGGCGCTCAAGGTGGACATTCGAGATCTCGGTTCGGCGGAAGTGTAAAAGAAGACTGATGAAGAGCTGACCAAGGACGCCACGGAAGGCGTAGGAAAAATGAAGCCCGTACGGGGCTTGGAAGCCGGCGACGCCGGCAACCTCGTCGCCTTTATCCGAACGTTGAAGAAGTAGTTTGCGAGAGCCCGGGTTTACCGGGCTCTCACTCCTTGCGTATGGCAGCGCGAGCATGTGTTTTGGAAAGTGTGGCAAGTAAAGCAGGCTCGTTCGTCCAGCATGGCGAGTCTGGCATGGGTGCCCGCCAGGAACAAGGCAAGCGGTGCGTGGCTCCGCGGCTGCTGATTGTGGCAGCGCGAGCAAGAGTCTGAAGTGTGGCAGGTTGCGCAGGATTGCCGGTCAATCGATGCGAACTTTCCATGCAGATCTTCCTTCCAGCGGGCCGTATGAGAAGTGGGGACCATCGTCTTGTGGCAGGATGCGCATTGCTCCTTGGCCGCCAGCGCCGGCGTCACCGCCTGATGACAGACGAAACACTTGGCGCCCGCCTCTGACGCTTCCGGTTCATGACTGCGGCGGAAGTTGCCGTTGTGAAACGCCGGACGAACGTTCCGCGTATGGCTACCCGGAGCCACACCGCCGCGCTGTTCGATGTGGCAGGCGCCGCAGTTGGACATCCGCAGCGAGGCCACGATATTCTTCGATGTATCGTGGCATTCCACGCAATCGAGCATCTTCGGCAGCGTCAGGCTCGCAAGGTTGTTGCTTTCGGGAATCGCGTAGTGGCAGGACGTGCAGTCGAGATTGTATTGATCCTTGGCCCGAAAATGCGGCTGGTGAGAAAACTTCAGGTCGACATAGGTGCCGGACGCCACGTGCTTGGCGACGAAACGGCGCTCGGTGGTAAAGCCGGGATTCTCGATTTCCTCGGGCTTGTGGCACCCGCCGCAATCGGCGGTGGCGGAATCGGCCGATAGCAGGGGCTTCGGGCCGTTGGCTTCGTGGCAACTGGCGCATTCGTCATGGCCAGGAAAGGTTGCGTAAACGCCCTTCTCGTCAAAGCCGTGGCAGAAGGTGCAGTCGGCTCGAAAGCCGGTTTTTGCATTCACGCGGCCCTTCGGGTCGACGTGTTTGGCGTGCGAGAACTCGAACAGGATGGCCCGTTCTTTTTGGAAGAGCGGATACTTCTTCAGATCATCCCCGCTGGTGGGCGGGTAATCCTTGTGGCAGACGGTGCAGATCTTCTGATCGATGTTGTCATACGCTTCCTGGTGGCAGACCATGCACTGGTCGTGGCCGGGGCGAGCCATCACCATCGAATTTTCTTTCGGGGAGTGGCAGAGGCTGCACTCGAAACCGTCTTTGCCGAGCTTCTCCATGTGAATCGCATGGACGAAAGGATCTTTGACGATCGGGGCTGGAGTTCCTTCCTTCGGTTCTGCCGCGGGCGCCGCCGCGGCGGCTGGAGGGGCGGACGCCTTGTCCGCGGGCGGCGTTTCTGGCTTCTGAGCAAAAGCCGCGCCGAGGATAAAGGCAGCCATTAGGCTGAAGGCGGCCGCCTTCGCAATGCCTGCTCGCTTGTTCACCGTAGTTAGTATTTCCATGCCCATCCTGCCCTCAGTACCCGCGCATTGGAGATGCTGGGGCGAAACACGAAGAAGTCATTGTCGAGTGAATAGTCGAGGAAGATCCGATTGTGCTCGTCTACCTTCCAGGACCCTCCGGCGAGCCATCCGCTTTGATGCGCTCCATCAATCGCGGTGAAGCGATTCTGGATGCTGATGCGCCGGTAGTAGACCCCGCCGCTCAGCGTGAGCCGTCCCTCCCCAAACACGCGCCGTATCTGAGCGCTCATATCACGGACGCTGGTTTCTCCGGAAGTGCGCGTGTCATCAAAGGTGGTGCGCGGGATGGGGGCAAGCCGGTCTGAATCGCGCTGATGATACTCAAAATCGGCGACGATACGGCGTACCGGCACCACCTGCGCGCCGGCCCGATAGTCCTCAAACGAAGTCTGAAACGCGCTCTGATCGGCGTTGTTGTCGTTCAGGCGCTGCACGGTAATCGCGCCGGAAAGCGACAACCGCGGCGCCACGGTATGCCGCGCGTCGGCGGCGAACAGGCTAAACGGCTGAAGCTGCCCGAGATACAGGCGAAGGAGGCGATTGCGCGGATCCTGATCGCGCGCCGAAACATAGATATCGTAGCTATAGTCCTTGTCGCTGAGCTTCTGGAAGAAGCTGAGGCGCGCGGAAGACTTTCCGGACCGGGCCCCGTACATCAACTGCACGTTCAAGTCCACCGGAGACCCGCTGTAGGCCCGGAAATAGCTGGTCATCATCCAGGAGTTCGACAGGGCACGGCGAAAGTTCACCCGGTGGGTGCCGCGCACATAGAACAGGGCTTCGTATCCGACGGTGGTTTTGCGGTCGGGATGGAAATTGATCGCGCCGCCGCCGATTCCGCGCTGCTCCGGATCGCTGAAATAGGTATAGCGCCGGCCGCCGAACAGGTTGAGGGAATACCGGCGCCGGTTCAGATGGAAGGACGCTCCGTCGAGCGTAGCCAGTTCCGCGCCGTAGATATTCAGGCGTCCGAGTTCGAGCGTCGTTCCGGCCCAGCCGCCGTCGGTGGCGCGGCTGTTGATCTCAACGGACGCCTCCACGAGCTCAACCAGACGGTTACCCGGATACGTCCCGAGTATGTTGGCATTCGGGGATTCCCTGTTCACCTGCGTGAGATCCTGGCGATAGCGGACGCCGAAATGGGTGTTCAGGCGATCGGAAAGCCAGCCTCGCGTGCCGAAATCGAGATAGCTATAGACGCGGTTGGCGCTTGGCTGGAAGGCCTGTTCCCAAGGGAAGCCATTCGGAGTAAAAACCCCGGTAAAGGGCGCGTTGATGACCCCGGTGGGAGTCGGCAGGCCGGTGAAGTTGACGTCGCTCCGCCGGTAGTCCGCGCGCCAGTCGAGGAAAAAGTGATTGAGAAAATCCCCGCCGGGGCTTTTGAGCACCGGCGTCTGGATTTGCGTGAGCGCGGCGCTATCGGTCTTTGTTGGAACAACATCCTTGATCACGTCGTCCCACGTGGCCGTGATGCCCGGCGCCGACTGCTGAAATGCTTGCATTGCCGGAGTGGTGGACACCAATCCGATGAGCAGGAGGCCAGAAACGCGACGGCGTCCGCGCCCCCCGAGTATGTGCTGTGTCATGGTTTCGCCGGGAGTCCTTACTATTCGGCGGCGGCGAGCTTCTTCTTGGCCAGTTCGATCCGCCAAGGATAAGTATCGCTATGCCATTTGGTGGCTTTGAGGTACAGGTCGTATTCTTTGGCAGCGTCGGCGCGCTGACCGAGTTCCTCGTACACGTGGGCGAGCTCCCAGTGAATGTTCGGATTGTTCGCTTCGTCCCCGGTAACTCTGACCGAGAGCGGCGTGACGGGTGCAAGCGCCAGTTCCGCCTTGAAGGCTTCTACGGCGTGCTCGAGATCGGCATGCTCTTCCTCCGGGGTTGCGGCGTGTCCGGCCATCTCCTCGTAGGTTTCCCCGATCAACGCATTCACGCCCAGGCGAAGCGGGTCAATGTCGAGCACCTCGCGGTAAAGAGCGATCGATTCGAGCGGGCTTTCCTTGTGGATCAGATACGCCAGCCGCAGCCGCACCGTGAACATGCACGGCGGAGGGTTGAGATTGGCGAACTCGTTGGGATCGGTGGGGACCGACGTGATCAATTGGCACGTCTCGTTGGCGAGGTTGTTCAGCGAAATGGATTGGCGATAGTCGGCGATCGCCCCCTCGATGTCCCGCAGATCCTCTTGCCGGTATATGCCGCGCTGGGCGAATTCCCACGCGTTGGTGGGCGTCTCGACCTTGAGAAGATTCCAGTCCACGCGCCCTTCGAAATAGAACGGGTTGCGCGTCATGTAGTTCGGGTTGTCTCGTTGAAAGTCGCCCGGTTTGTAGGTGGATTCGCTCTGGGCGAACGCCGAGAGGCAGCAGAACAGGGTTATGCCGGTGGCTCGTAGTCTCATGGCTATTGCTCCAGATCGATTTCGAAGTCGGCCGAGGCGATGCTTGTGACGTTCTTAAGATACCGGTCTATGGTTTCCTCTTTCACAAGATTCATATCCCTGCCGCCAGGTCCGTTCGGGCCCGTTGTGCGGGCCAGGAAGCGAATGAATAGCGGCGGAAAATGGGCAAAGTTGACCTCCGCATGGACCTTCAAGGGGCCCTGGAGCGTCACATCCAGTTCATGGAGCTGCTCGGCGCTGGGAAGTTTGATCATGTAATCGAACGTCCGCGGCACCAAAGGCTGCAACGCCCGGAAGTTATCCACGCTGTTGGCGAAGCCCGCGCTGAAGGTTTCTTCAAAGTGCGGCTTGGTGGCGCGAACCGGTGTGCCATCCGCGCCCGTGCGGCCGGTCAAGTTGCCGGGCAGGAAAACCCGAAGCAGCTCGTTGCGGAACAACACCAGGCCGCGCGGAATTCCCGCATAGACTCGGAAATCAGGACCCTCATCGGGACCAGGATCGAACACCTGATTGGTATGGCCGTTGTCCACGCCGGCGCCGCCCGCGTATTGCGGCGGCGTCCGTTCGGCGACCGGACGGCCCGGATCAATCACCGCGCGAATATGCTCCAGATCTTCGTCGTCCAGGTTTCCGTCCGGTTCCGTCTCTCCGGTCTCCGGATGCGGCTTGTCCACCAGATAGCCGGATTGATAGACGACAAAGTCGTTCGCATCCTTCACCGTAAGATGGACATACGCCGTGCGCTCCTGGGAGAAGCCGGACGGGAACCGGTGCCCGGTGAGGGAGACGGCCTGGAGCCGGACGGCGAAGTCCTCGCCGATCTTGGCCCGCGTGTCGGACTTGGCGAGGTCGATCCGCACGGCAGCCTTGAGAAGAGCCTCGCGCCGCGCCGACAGCGCCTTCGGATGCCCGTATTCATCGGTTCCCTCGGCGTGGGGATCCGGATAGTCGGTGCCAAGCCGCGCCTTCAATTCTTCGCCGCTCATCAGCGGAACGTCGACGCCGGTGAAATTGTGGTTTGTCACCACTCGCCGGGAAAGCGGGAAATCGCCCGCAGTGGAGACGCCTGGAACGGCGGCGAAGTTTTCCGCGAACACACCGGGCCGGGGCGATGTCACGTTCATGCCGCCGACCGTATAGGACACTGCTTCGGTGTACGGATATTGCGACATGTGGCAGTCCTGGCATCGGACAACGGCGCCGAACGGGTTGTTCGCGCTGTTGTAGGCGCCCACCTGCCACTCGGTGCTCAGATTCTCCAGCCGGTAGGGCGTAACCGCTCCCCGGCTGCCGTCCGGAAGAAGGTTCGACTCTTTGTGCTGCAGGTCCCCTGGCGCGCCGGCCGGGACGCGAACGTCGTGGCAGGAATGGCAGAGAGCCGAACTCCGCAGGAAGGCGATTCTTTCCGGGTCATTGCTCGACTGGTGGAAGTTGCCCTTCGATGCCACCGGAAATGGGAACGGGCCCACTTTTACGACGTTCTCGCTCAGTTTCACCGAGACGTTGGCAAATCCGTCGCGCTGTAGACTGCGGTCGATATCGGGACCGGTGACGTTGTGGCATACATCGCAGCTGACGGCGTATCCACCGAGCGACGGGCGGGAGCCCTCCGGCGGCAAGCCTCCAACTTCGTCCGGCAGAACCTGCCGGCCCGTCGTGGGGTCGACAAAATGGTAGTCCCGCAGCGGCCGCAGCAAGTCAGGCCGAAAGTCCGCCGGCAGATTGCCTGGCAATTCCGGCACTTCTCTCCGAGCCGGATCTTCGCCAGCCGCCAGCACGTGAGGAGCGTGGCAACTGAAGCAGAATCCAGCCTGCATCTGACGCGTCTGCGTGAATGTCGGCGTCGTGAAATGATTCGTGGTAAGCGGCACCCCGTTTACGACCTTCGTGCTGTCTCCATAGACAGGCCGTAGCAGACCGCCCCCAAGAAAATTGCCGGAAACTTCAAGGCTGTTCATCAGTGGGCTGTGGCTGCGGTATCCGGACTTCACAGAGCTTCGGAGTTCGTCGTACTGTCGTTGATGGCACGGCAGGCATTTATCGGGCGTCTGGTAGGGCTGGTTGACAAGCGTCTGCGGCAGCACCGGGATGGCTACCGCGGCCAAAGCCACGGTTCGAAGAACGGTTCCGATTCTAACTGTCAAAAGGGCTTCCTCCAGAAAACTGCGACTGAAATCGAGTAACGCAGAGCGTTGCTCTCCGACCACTATATAGTACGTACCCTACCTTTGTGGGTTATGTCAATAGAAGAATGGCACCGGGCTACCCAAACGCCACTCTCCAGGCAGGCGCGCCGGCGATGGCGTCCTCGTCACGGTCTCGACGACACTCCCGCGCAAGGTCACAGCGCAGAGTGACGCCATCCCGCTGTTGTCGGTCGAGCAGCAGGGCCAGCGGCACGGCGTGTTTCGCCTCTATCGGCGCGCCCTCCACGGGACTGGGCTTGAAGTTCACTGGACCCGTCCTTGCATCCAGAAGCTTGTTCGGCGAGACGCATTCCAGGTGTAGTACCTACGCACGCACCAGGTATACGAATCTTCGTGAGAACTTCTACTCTGGCCCGAACTATTCGTGCAAGCCCGCAAACGAGAGTATAGAGGGACTGAAAATGTGTTTAGAGAAACTCGGACTGTTTCGTTCCGCGCCGGCCCGCACTCATGCGCCGGAAGCCGCGGCAGCGCCTCTGAACGAGGACCCGTATGCTATCTGGAACCGGATCGCCTCCGCGTTGCGGCGCAACGATCCCGGAGCGTACGCGAGCTTCACCGCTAATTACGCCGGCGGCGCCAGGATCCTGTTGCGGCGACGCGCCGGGTCGATACGGGCGGAACGGATGCTCGAAGACGCGCTGGCCGGCGCCGCATCCGAGATTCGCCTTGGATGGATCCAGACGCCGCGCGACTTCGTGTTCTTCCTGCGCGATCTTGCCGAGAAGACCGATTCGCGGCCGGCTCTGGCGCTGGATTCGGC
>JBGSME010000483.1:0-2930 GCA_041740335.1 Bryobacteraceae bacterium
GCCGCGGCAAGCGTCGCCGGGGCGGGGACCAATAACGAGGGCTCCCCATCCGCGCCTTCCAGCCGCTCGCCATGCCCGGCTGCGATGCGCCCGGCCATTGTAGTGGCAGCCTTCACCGATACCTGTTGGCCCAGAATCGCCCGCACGCACAACTCGAACGGATCCCATGCTCCCGGCACCCGCAAACCCTTTGCAATCCCGAGATCGGCGAGATGCCCGGCGATGGTCTCCGGATGAGCGTGCAAGTCGAACAAATGCGTGGCGCGCTGCGCGATCTCCCGAAGTCCACGCGCACCCGGAGCGTCGATTCGCACCCGCAGCACGTTTCTGTTGTCTGGCCGCCGGACCTCGATGCGGCCGGTGTGACCGGCCAATCGGAACGTCCGGCAATAACGGTCCGCCTCCACCGCCTCCACGCCGGGAATCGCGCGCGGCGCAAGAAAGGCCATCACGCCTTCCCAATCGTAAGGCGGCGTGAATCCCAGTTGCAGACTCACCGTATGCGGAGCGGCGGCGCGCTGGCTCTCCCGCATTTGCCGCGGTGTGCAATGGCAACTCTTCCGGAACGCCTCGTTGAATCGCCGCAGACTCTGGAAGCCGGACGCCAGCGCGATCTCGGAAACTGGAAGCGCGGTTCCGGCCAGCAGTTGCCGCGCGAACAGGATCCGCCGCGCGTGCGCCACCTGATGCGGTGAAGCGCCCAGTGAATCTTGAAAGAGGCGCCGCAGGTGCCGGTCCCCAATCCCCAGCCGGCTGGCGAGTTCCGAGATCGATCCGCCGTCGAGCGCCCCTTCGTCAATCAGTCGCAGAGCGCGCCGGATTGACCGCCCTGTGCCGAGGCCATCGAAAAGCTCCGGCGCTGTCTCCGGATGGCATCTTAGGCACGGCCGGAATCCGGCCGACAAGGCTGCGGCAGCGGAAGCGAAGAACCGGCAGTTGATCCGTTTGGGCGTCGACGCCGGGCACACCGGACGGCAAAAGATTCCCGTCGATCGCACCCCCGTGAAGAACTGGCCGTCGAAGCGGGCATCGCGTGCTTCGAGCGCGCGATAGCAGGCGGCATCGTCCAATCGAGTGGATGTTTCGAGGTTCTCGCTCGGGCCGCGCATGAGCCTAGTATGCCCGAAACCGATGGCCGTGACTGGCGGAAATCGGACGTGAATGCGGCGTCATCCCGATGCCTACCCTGCTATGCTTGCATTCAGGGCTGTAACCTCAACATGTCAACCAGTTCCTACGGTGGCCGCTACGTTTCCCGTGGTCCCATGGGCATCTCCATGACGATGCCTCCTGGGGTCAAATGGTTGATCGTGGTCAACGTCGCTTTGTGGTTCGTTTACCACTTGGCGGTCCGCTTCGGCGCCGGCGCCATCTTTGAACCGTTCTGGCTCGACTATCGCTGGATCGTAAGCCTGTTCGCGGTTTGGCAGCTGTTCACCTACATGTTCCTCCATGACCCTACCGGCGTGGGGCACATTCTGTTCAACATGCTGTTCTTGTGGATGTTCGGTAAAGACATTGAACCGGTCTGGGGAACCCGCCGGTTTCTGCAATACTATTTCGTCTGCGGCGTCGGCGCCGGTATATGCGCCCTGCTGATGAGCGCCGTCTTCGGCCCCGATGCCGGCGGAAGGACCATCGGCGCATCCGGCGCGATCTTCGGGCTCCTGCTGGCCTTTGGCGTCCTGTTCCCCGACGCGACCATTCTGTTTGCTTTCATCTTTCCCATGAAGGCCAAATACGCAGTGGCGATCTACGCCGCGATCGCGTTCTTCATGACCACTCTTCCCAGCGGCTCCGGCGTCAGCCACGTCGCCCACTTCGGCGGTATGCTCTGGGGCTACCTGTACTTGAAGACCAACTTATCGAAATTGGACTTTCTCCGCAGCGCGGAGGATTGGTACCGGAACTGGAAGCTTCAACGGGCGCGAAAGAAGTTTCAGGTTTACATGCGGAAACACAACGATAACCCGAGCGATCGGTACCGCCATTAGTCGGCGCGTCCGCAACCGCGCGAAGGGTTGGCGCGTCAAACTTGATATAGTTTGCAAAGGAAGTTCGTCTATGCGGCTGTCAAAAACCCTCTCCCTCTGTTTCGCCTTTCTCGCCATCGCCACCTGGTTCGTGGTTCCTGCTCAGCAGGGGCCTGCGCGCACTGGGGAAACCGTCGCGAGGCCGCGCAAGAAAGACGCCGATAAGACTGCTCCGGAGCCCGAACAGAAGAAGCTTCCCTCCGAGTTCAGCCGCAAAGAAAAACCCGATGTGCCGGCCGGCATCCCCACATTCAGCAGTAACGTCGATACCGTCTCGCTCGACGTCTCCGTACTCGACAACAAGGGCCGGTTCATCCCGAACATCCCTCGCGGTAACTTTCGCGTCCTCGAGGATAACGTCCCGCAGGAGGTTACAAACTTTACGATGGGCGAGGCGCCGATGACCGTGGCGATGGTGATCGAGTTTTCGAACCTGTTCCAGCAGTACTGGTCCTATGGCTGGTATGAGACGCTGCAGGCTTCCTACGGCTTCCTCGAAACATTGAAGCCCGAGGACTACGTGGCTGTGGTCGCCTACGATCTGCGGCCGGAGATTCTTTCGGACTTTTCGACCGACAAGCGCCAGGCGTACGAAGCGATGCAGCGGCTGCGTATCGCAGCGTATTCGGAGTCGAATCTCTACGACGCGCTCGTTGACACCGCCGAACGGATGTCGGAGATCGAAGGCCGCAAAGCGATTGTGCTGATCGCCTCTGGCATCGATACGTTCAGCAAGCTGACCTTCGACAAGACCCGCCGCGCCCTGCAAACGGCGGGCATCCCGATCTACGCCATCGGCATCATGCAGTACATCCGCGAGATCGCCGATGCGCGCGGAATGATGGGGTCGATCCAGCGCCTGGACTTTCTGCAAGCCGATAACCAGATGCGTGTCTT
>JBGSME010000484.1:0-7018 GCA_041740335.1 Bryobacteraceae bacterium
GTATCGGCTGAGACCGACGTCACCCGGGTGCTGGCGCGTGTAGGCGCGTATCGGGACGCGCAATACACCATTCTCCGCCCGGGGCTCCAAGGCCACCCGGTGGAGATAAAAGCCAAGGTGGTGCTGCGCGAACAGAGCGGCGGATCCGCGCGGCTGTATCAATACGGCGTGGGACTTTTTTACCTCGCCATCGGCTTGTTTGTGTACTTCCGCCGGGCACGGGCGGCCCACGCCACTCACTTCTATATCCTCTGTCTGGCGAGCTTTGTGCTCTCGACGTTCCATTACACCGGCCTTCTGACGAGCTTCGACAAAGTGATCTACTGGGGCAACGTCATCGCCGGGTTGTTCGCGCCGACGATCTTTCTGCACTTTTGTTTGACCTTCCCGGAGGAACGGGCCTCGGTCCGTGGCTGGAAGCAGGCGCTGCTCTACCTGCCGGCGTCCCTGCTGACGGTTGCCTGGCTTGGGGTCACCTCGGGCGTTGTCCGCGTGTCGATGTCGCTGGTGGAACTGCGCTGGCTGATGGATCGCGGGTGGCTGCTGTTCCTGAGCGTGGTGTATCTGAGCGGCGCGGTGGCCGCGACGCTCGCCTTGCACCGGGCCGGCGATCCCATTGTGCGCCAGCAGTTGAAATGGCTGCGGAACGGCGCCGTGCTCGGCGTAGTGCCGTTCACCTGTCTCTACGCGATCCCTTACGTATTGGGGGCGGTTCCCGGGCCGTACATGAATATGGCCGTGCTTTCGCTGGTGTTCGTCCCGCTGACCTGGGCCTACGCGATTCTGCGCTATCGCCTGATGGATGTGGACGTGATCTTCCAGCAGGGCTTCGCCTACACCTTAGCGACCCTCGGCGTGATGGGTCTCTTCTATACGATGGTGCTGACCAAGGGGCCCGTCGACGAACTCGACCCGAGCATGATCGCGCTACTGATCGTCGGCGCAACGTTCGTCTTTCAGCCGCTGCGCAATTCGATCCAGGAACTGCTGGATCGCCACGTCTTTTATAAAGACCGCTATGACTACCGGCGGACGCTCGAGGAATTCGCCCGTGAGCTCAGTTCGGAAACCAATATGGACGCCATGCTGGTTTCGGTGGCTGACCGGCTGCGGCGCACCCTCTACATCCGCAACGTGGGATTCTTCCTGCTTCCGGAGGGCTCGGAATCGTTCGACCTATTCAAATACGTGAGCGAGGAAAACCGGCTCACTCCGGCTGACCGTCTGGACTTGACGTTCCTCGATCCGCAAGCCAAGGATCCGTTGTTTTTCGAACAGACCGGGCGAACGCTCGACGTTGTGATCCGTGACCTGGCGCCTTCGGCGCGGCTGACGATTTCCCGCCTCGACCTTACTTACTACCTGCCCTGCCGCGTCCGCGGACGCACCATCGCGTTCATGGGCGTCAGCCGCTCCTCGACCGGCGACTTCCTTTCCGGCGAAGATCTGGAACTGCTCACGACGCTATCGGGATCGGTGGGCATCGCGATTGAGAACGCGCGGCTGTACCGGTCACTCGAACGGAAAGTGGAAGAGAACGAGCGATTGAAGGAGTTCAACGAGAACATCGTCGAATCGCTCAACGTCGGCATCATCGCCGCCGGGCTCGACGATCGCATCGAGAGCTGGAACGGCCAGATGGAGGAACTGACCGGAGTGCCGCGCGATCTGGCGGCCGGCCATCCGGTGCGCGATCTGTTCCCGGCCGAACTGGTGGCGCAACTGGACGCGCTCGCCGGCGATACGGTCCGGCATCTGTATAAGGTACCGTTTCCGGCGCGCGTGCATTCCAACGGAAACGGCGGCTCAAACGGCCACGGGGTGAGCAACGGGAATGGCGTGAGCAACGGCAATGGGAAAGACGCAACCCCGCCGGTCCGGCTGGTGAACGTGGCCGTGGCCCCGCTGGTGGCTCGCGATCATCAGAAGATCGGCCGCCTGATTCTTTTCGACGATGTCACCGAGCGCAGCGAGCTCGAACAGAGGCTGATGCAGACCGACAAACTGAGTTCGATCGGCCTGCTCGCCGCGGGCGTGGCCCATGAAGTGAACACGCCGCTCGCGGTGATTTCCAATTACGCGCAGATGCTGGCCAAGCAGATCGCCGCGGACGACCCCAAGACGCGCCTGCTCGAAAAGATCGCGAAACAGACGTTCCGCGCGAGCGAGATCGTCAACTCACTGCTGAACTTCTCGCGGACATCGAAAACCGAGTTCGAGGAAGTGGATCTGAACCGCGTGATTCGCGAAACACTGTCGCTGATCGAGCACCAGTTACAGAAGAGCGGCGTGGAGGTGCGCGAGGAACTCGCCGAGGAACTCACCGGCGTCCGTGGAAATTTCGGTAAGATGCAGCAGGTGTTCCTCAATCTCTTTCTCAACGCCCGCGATGCGATGGAAACCGGCGAACCGGTGGAGCGCCGCATTCTTCGCGTGTCCACCTTCACCGCGGGGGATCAGGCGCGGATCACGGTGACCGATACCGGCAAAGGCATTCCGCCCGGCGATCTGGCGCGCATTTACGATCCCTTCTTCACCACCAAGGGGGCGCGCAAAGGCACCGGGCTCGGACTGGCTGTGACCTACGGGATCGTGCGGGAACACGGCGGAACCATTGAGGCCAGCAGCGCCGCGGGGGAAGGCACTACGTTCTCTCTCGAGTTCCCGCTGATCCGGAAACCCGTTCATGCATAGCTCCGATCCCCGCGACAGCGCCGCCTCGCGCGGCCGCGTTCTTGTCATCGACGATGAGGCCGATATCCGCGAAAGCCTGCACGACCTGTTGACACTCGAAGGCTATCAGGTGGAACTCGCCGTGAACGCCGCCGACGGAATGGCGAAGTTTGAGACGGCTCCGTGGGACCTCATCCTGCTCGACCTCATGATGCCGGACCGTTCCGGGATGGAGGTGCTGGCCGATATACGCGAGCGCGACACCGAAACCCCGGTGGCGATGATCACCGCCTACGGCTCAGTGGAGGTGGCCGTTAACGCTCTGAAGACCGGCGCCAACGATTATTTCTCCAAGCCCTGGGACAACGAGAAACTCGTGCTCGGGATCGGGCGCATGATCGGATCCCGCCGGCTCCGCAGTGAAAACATCGAGCTGAAACGCGCGCTCAAACAGCGCTACAGCTTTCCGAACATCATCGGCAAGAGCGAGGTGATGCACTCGATTCTGGACATGGTGGCGCAGGTGGCGCCCAGCCGGTCCACCATCCTGATCACCGGGGAAACGGGCACCGGCAAGGAATTGATCGCCAAAGCGGTTCACGCCAATTCGCCGCGCGCCGAACAGATGTTCGTCGCCGTCAACAGCGGCTCACTCCCGCCGGATCTGCTCGAATCCACTCTTTTCGGCCACGTAAAGGGATCCTTCACCAGCGCTATGGCCTCGCGCAAGGGATACTTTGAGGTGGCCAATCGCGGCACCATCTTTTTCGACGAGATCAGCACCATCGGCTTCGACACCCAGGCCAAACTGCTCCGCGTGATCCAGGAACGCGAGTTCATGCCGCTCGGCTCCTCCGATGTGGTGAAAGTGGATGTCCGCATCATCGCGGCCTGCAACGTCGATCTCAAGAAGCTGGTGGACGAGGGAAAATTCCGCGAAGATCTGTATTACCGGCTCAACGTCATCAATCTCGTTCTGCCGCCGCTGCGCGACCGCAAGGAAGACGTGCCGCTGCTGGTTGATCACTTCTTCAACAAGTACTGCCGCGAAAACGAAAAATATCTCGACTCGGCCGGCCGCTCGCTGCTGCGCCTCGATCCGGAGGCGATGCAGATTCTGATGGACCACGGCTGGCCCGGCAACGTGCGGGAGCTTGAGAACGTCGTCGAGCGCGCGGTGGTGTTGTCGACCGATGCGGTGGTTCCGGTGAGCGTGCTGCCCGACTATCTGCTGCAGGCCGCCGGGATCCGCACACGCCGGAGCGGCGGAGATGCGCTGCCGAGCGACGCGAGCCTGTTTGAAATGGTGAACGAGTACGAGCGTCGCAAGATCATCGAAGCGCTCGAGGCAGCCAACTACAGCCAGACGGAAGCCGCCGAGCACCTCCACATTCCTCTTTCGACGCTCAATCAGAAGATCAAGCGGCTCGAGATCCCCATCCGCAAAAAACCTGGCCACGGGGCGGCCGGGCAGGAATAAAGCCGCCGGGTGATAGGATAACTTCAGAGGACGGATTCAAATGCTGATACGTGTTCCTAAGGGCTGGGAAATCCCCGAACGAGACGCCACGCCGGAAGACTCCTACTGGAGGCGGCGCGACATTCTGAAAGCAGCGGGCCTTGCCTTGGCCTCGCCGCTGGCGGCGGCGGAAGGGAAATCGCCGTATCCGGCCAAGCGCAATCCTGACTTCACGCTGGACCGTCCGGTGACCGAGGAATGGGCCGCCACCGGTTTCAACAACTACTACGAGTTTCATCCTACCGACAAGAAGGCCGTGAAGGACCTTGTCGGGAAGTTCAAGCCTCGCCCGTGGACCATCAAGGTGAAAGGCCTGGTCAACAAACCGCAAACGCTCGATCTTGACGACCTCGAGAAGACGATGCCGTTTGAAGAGCGTCTGTGCCGGTTCCGGTGCGTGGAAGCATGGGCAATGGCGGTACCCTGGACCGGGTTCCCGATGTCGGCGCTGATCAAGAAACTGGATCCGAAGCCAGAAGCCAAGTACATTCGGTTCGAAACCGTAATGCGCAAGGACGAAATGCCGGGCATCGAGATGGCGTCCTGGTATCCGTGGCCGTACTTTGAAGCCCTGCGGATGGACGAAGCTATGAATCCGATGGCGATGTTCGTGACAGGCATCTACGGAAAGCCGCTGCCGACGCAGAACGGCGCGCCGTTCCGCGTGATCGTGCCGTGGAAGTACGGCTATAAGAATCCCAAGTCGATCGTCGAAATCGAATTTCTCGCCAAGCAGCCGGAGACGTTCTGGCACAAGACCGCGGCATCGGAGTATGGCTTCTTCTCGAACGTGAACCCCACCAAGCCGCACCCGCGGTGGTCACAGGCCCACGAGAAACTGATCCCGAAGATGGAAGTGCGCCCCACGCAGATGTACAACGGGTACGAGAAGTGGGTCGGCTCGATGTACAAGGGCAACGAATTCTAGATTCCGCGCCGATATGTCTGCATGGATCATACGGCAATTGATAACGGGATCGCGGCGCACGCACGGTGGAAGGCTCGCCTGTATAAGGCGATTGACAGCGGGAAGATGGATGTACCCGCGGCGACGGTGCGTGTGGACAACCAATGTGACTTCGGCAAGTGGCTGTACGGCGCGGACGTCCCGGCGGAGCAGAAAAAGGGCAGCCATTACGTGGCGGTGCGGGATTTGCATGCCCGATTCCACAAAGCCGCGGCAAACGTGGCTGTGTTGATTGAAGCCGGCAAAGGCGGCGAAGCCAAAAAGGAGATGGATTCCGGCGGCGAATTCGCCGTGGTCTCGAGTAAGCTTACGTTGGCGATGTCGGCCTGGAAGAAATCCTTATCGTGACACCGGCGGCGCGATCCCCGCGGCGCTGTTCCGCATCACGTGCGCGACAATGGCCGCGTGGATCGCAATCGAAACGGCTAAGCCAATCGCGTGCTGCCCCGCAGTGGCCAACCCGTGCCGCGATAGGGTAGCGAGGGTGTAAATCCCCAGGGGAACGAAAATCGCGACGCTCGTCCAGAGCCCGGGATTGTAGCTCTTTGTCTTTACCGCGCCGCCAATGTGGCTGACCGCGTTCACGGCGGAAAGATAGACGGCCGCCAACCCTGCTCCCGGACCGATCCACACCGCCGCGGCGAACGCCGCCGAATCCACGCCCCACACCCCAGCGGTGTTGATCCGGAAGATCGCCTCGTCGCTCAACACCTCACGCCCGTTCCCGTAGAGCCGGTTGGCGTATTCCTTGAACTTCCCCTTGCCGTGTTCCTCATATTGGTGAACCATATACGCCGCCAGTTGGAGCCAAATCAGCAGCACGGCCCAGCCCCATTGCGCCAACACCCACGGGGACAGCGCCAGCACCGCCGCCGCGAGCGGCAGCGTCGCCTTCGGCCACAGAAGCTTCATGCCGGTCTATCGGCAATCGGTCCCGCTTACTCCAACGGAATCCGCGTCGCGTTGGCGCTCAGCCACTGCTCGAAGCTCTGAAGCGCCGGATTCACCGACCGGGAAAACGCCACGTCCCGCGCCGCCTGAAACACCGACGCGAAATCGCGGTTGAACTGGAACATGTTGCCGAGGTCGTCGGCTCCGGGAAAACCGAAGCCGCGGTAAATCGCCGGCTCGATCGCGTTGTAGACAACTTCAATCCCAAGCGCCTTACCCAATCCGGCGGCCATCCCGGCGCCGGAAAGATGCTCCCCGGCCACGCCCACCGTCTTGCCCGCGAAGTCTGCGCCGCGCTTGAAGATTCCGTAGGCACAGCGGCCTATATCCTCCACCGCCATGCCGGGCAATTTCTCCTCGCCCATCGGCAGCGTGATCGCATACCGCCCGTCCGGCCCCTTCTTCGGACCCATTCCGAAATGAATGAAATTGTCCCAGTAGAACGACGTCAAGAGAAACGTCACCGGCACACCCGACTCCCGGAAAAAGGCGTCCGATTCACCCTTGGCGTCAAAATGCGGGACCTTGTACTTCCCCATCAGCGTCGGCATCCGATCGTCATCGAGCGGTATGAACCGCCGCGAATCCTCAAGCGTGGACCAGATGAGATGCCCGACACCGGCGGCCTTGGCGGCTGAGGCGAGATTCGCCGCCTGCTGCATTTCCTGATCCGGGGAAAAATGCTCCCAGAAATTCGTGACACAAAAAGCCGCCTGCGCACCGTCGAACGCCCGTTTCAGACTCTCGACATCGTCCAGATCCGCGGCGACAACCTCGGCCCCGGCATCGGCCAACGCTTGCGCTTTCTCTGACGCCGTATGGCGCGTAACCGCCCGCGCCCGATAGCCACCGTCCGGATCGGCAAGAATGGCCCGAGCCAATCCGCCGCCCTGCGCGCCGGTGGCGCC
>JBGSME010000485.1:0-3073 GCA_041740335.1 Bryobacteraceae bacterium
GCGCCGCCCAACAGGGCGAGGACATCTATCGAATGTTCTTCGGGCTCCTCTCCCCGGAAACGCTTCGCCGCAAACGATGGCTCGTTCTCCTCGACGACGATCTCTTCGTTGCCCCCTTCGCCGCTCTCGTCACCGGCCGCGACGGCTCACGGCTTCGTTATTTGATTCAAACCCATTCCATTCAACTCGCTCCGGGCCGGCTGGAATCCTACAAGTATTTTGAATTCAATTCAATACACTCTTTCCTCGGCCTCGGCGACCCTGTCTACAACGCTGCCGATCCAAGGGCGAAATTGACTGACCGAACCCATTCCGGCGTTCAGCTTCCCCGCCTTCCAGGCTCCGCGCGAGAGGTCGAAACCTGCGCCGCCCTCTTCCCCGAACGCACCGTCCTCACCGGACCCAACGCCACGCTCCAGAACCTCTCCGCCTCTCTCGCCCGTTCGCCCCACATCGTCCACATCGCCTCCCATGCCCTCCCTGCCCCCGATTCTCCCCGCGAAACCCTCCTCGCCCTCAGCCTCGACACCCATGGCGCTCCCGAACTCCTCAGTCCGGAATGGATCACCTCCCGCGACGTTTCCGCCCGGCTCGTCGTCATGAACGGCTGCCGCTCCGGCAGCGGTGAAATTCGTCCCGGCGAAGGCCTCATGGGCCTCACTCGGGCCTGGTTATATGCCGGCGCTGGGTCCGTAATGGCGACCTATTGGCCGACTGTGGATGATTCCGGCGAACTCGTCACCGAGTTCTACCGCCAATGGGGTAGTTCCGGTGTTTCCATCCCCCCAGAAGAGGCTCTCCGGCGTGCCCAAGTTGAGATGCTTTCCCGCGGTGGTTGGCGCGCCGAACCCCGATACTGGGGCGCATATTTTATCTCTAGCGCGGGTAGATAACCCGCGTTCGTGGGAGTTGTCAATAGGCCAAATGCCCTATATCATTTGATAGTACTTGCTGCCAGTTCTCTAGAACCTCGTCCGGTTCGATTGTCTTCGAACCGCTATTTCTATTAATCAAAATCTCACCCCGGGGGGCTGCCCCGGCGCGCACTCCGCGCCCCAGTCCCGAGGTAAACGAAAACCATGTCCGCTCTTGTAGCCCAGACAGTCTTGATAATTAACGCACCCCGAGAAGGAGTGCGGGAGACAGCCGTCGACGGGAGGAAGCCCGCCGCCACTGCTACCGCACCGCAAGCCGCTGTGGATGGAGCCCGATGGCGCCGCTTGGTCGATCGCATCCGTGCCGGCGACGACACCGGCATGCGTGAGCTCTACGACATTTTCCACAAAGGCGTCCGTTTCTACCTCTGCCGTCAACTCGGCGCTCAGGAACTCGAGGACAAGGTCCACGACACCTTCCTGATCGTCGTCGAAGCCATCCAGGCCGGCGAACTCCGCGAACCCGAACGCCTCATGGGCTTCGTCCGCACCGTCGTCCGCCGCCAGGTGGCCGCCCACATCGACCACATCGTCCAGGTCCGCAAGGACCGTACAGACCTCGAGGGCGGCGTCCGCGTCATCGACCACCGCCAGAACCCCGAGGAATCCCTCCAGGACGAGCAACGCGTCGAACTCATGCGCGAGGTGCTCAGCGACCTCTCCGACCGCGATCGCGAGATCCTCACCCGCTTCTACCTCCGAGAGCAAACGCAAGAGCAGATCTGTGCCGACATGGAGCTTTCGACCACCCAGTTCCGCCTGCTCAAGTCCCGCGCCAAGGCCCGCTTTGGCGAACTTGGCAAAAAAAAGCTGGTTCAACGCTCGCTCCGGCGATTCTCGATGAGAAATTCCTGACCTTCGTTCCACTATCCATCTAGCAACCCGCCTGAACGGGTCTTCCCGGCCTTTTTTGGGCCGGGCAAATAAAGATACGCCTCCGGTCTGCCCATTGGCGCAGATTGCGAGCGCGGAAACGATGATGTTCGAATCTGTGGAGGAAACGATGAATTGGGAACACGGACATCCCGACGACAACGCAGTGGAGGCGTATTCGCTCGGGACTTTGATTGAAGAGCATGAAGCAGCCTTCGAAGAGCATTTACTGCTCTGCGAAGTATGCCAGCAGCGTGTGACGGAAGCCGACAACTACGTGCGTGCTCTGCGGACCGCCGTCACGCGAATCGAACACGCCCCGCCGGCGCCTCGGCCCATCTTGCCGCTACGGTCGTTGTTCCCGCTTCCGCTCGCGGGCTTACTGGCAGCCGGCGCCCTTGCCGTCGTCTTCCTGGCGCCGCCATCGCACCCGGTCACCGGCACCGCATCGGTCCATCTGAAGGCCTCTCGCGGAGCCGCCGTAGACACGCCGCAGTCGTCGACCGTGCCAGCCTACCATCAGATCCGGATGTCGCTCGACGCCAACGCGCTGCCGGTCCGCGACCGCTACATCGTGGAGCTTGTCGATTCGGCCGGCCACGTCCTGTGGCAGACTCCTCCCACACTCGAAGGCGATACCCTCCAGTTGACCTATCCCACCGGATGCGAGCCCGGGTCTTACTGGGTCCGCGTCTACGATCCCGCACGGACTCTCCTGCGCGAATACGGTCTTGAGGTTCGCTGAAACGCATTACCGCTTTTCTTTGCCCTCGGTCTGGCATACAATGGCAGCAACCATGTGGAGGGCTGCCTCTCTCGTCCTGATTTGGTCAACGGGCGTGGTGTGCCTTGCCGCGGACACCGAATTCTTCGAATCGAAGATCCGCCCGGTGCTGGCTGCGGACTGTCACGCCTGCCATACGAAAACTAGTATGGGCGGGCTTCGGCTCGATTCGCGGGAAGCAATGCTCCGCGGCGGCAATTCCGGACCGGTGATCGTACCCGGAGACCCCGATGCCAGTCTGCTGCTCCAAGCAGTACGGCGTACACATGCGCGGCTGAAGATGCCGCCCTCCGGCGCGCTGGCCGCGGAAAAGGTGGCGGCTCTGGCAGAGTGGATCAAACAGGGCGCGGTATGGCCCGAGGCGGCGCCCGTGGTTGGAACCGCCCAGGACTTCTGGAGCTTCCGCCCTCTCTCCAAACCCGATGTTCCCGGGCAGACGAACGCCGTAGACCATTTCGTGCGTGCGCGCCTGCGCCAAAAG
>JBGSME010000486.1:0-1917 GCA_041740335.1 Bryobacteraceae bacterium
AGCGGCAGCCCGATTGCCGTTCCCATTCCCCGCAACATGTGCCGCCGCGACAACGCCCGCTTCGTCATTCCTGCGCTCCCTTCGATAGTACGGTCCTGCTGCGCATCTGAAAGGCCTCGCTTTCCACAACGCCCACGATCAGTTCGGAAAATCGATAACCTCGATCCCGTACACGGGCGGCGATTTTTCGTACCGTGGCACGGTCGCCGACCTCCATGCCGCGGCCGGTGGCGTAGGTGAGCATCTTCTCCGCAAGCGCTCGTGTAAAGGCGTCCTGATTGGTCCGGATGATCGCCTTTAACTCCGCCGGCGTCGAAAACGTTTCCCCGCTGGGCAGAACGCCCGATGCATCCAGTTCGGCTTCGCCCTCACGGTCGCGCCAGCGGCCGATCGCGTCATAGTTCTCCAACCCGAAACCCAGCGGGTCCATCCGCGCGTGGCACGCCGCGCAACTGGCATTCGCGCGGTGCTTCTCCAACTGTTGGCGCATCGTGCCTGCGTTCGCGGCGACGGTTTCGTCGAGCGCCGGAACATCGGGTGGCGGCGGAGGCGGCGGTTCGTTCAGGATGTTCTCGAGAATCCATTTGCCGCGAATTACTGGGCTGGTCCGCGTGGGATACGATGACACGGTCAGTACGCTGGCGTGCGTCAGCACACCGCTCCTTTGCGCGCCGTCCAGTTCCACTCGCCGGAACTGTTCGCCTTCCACGCCGGAAATTCCGTAGTGCGCCGCCAGCCGGTGATTCAGGAACGTGAACTTGCCATCCAAGAAATCGAGCAGGGACCGGTCCTCTTTCAGAATCGCCGCAAACACCATTTCCGTTTCCGTGCGCATCGCGGCCGCCAACTCTCCATTGAACGCCGGGAAGCGTTCCGGGTCCGGCTTCAAAACCGCAAGGTTGCGTGTCTGCAGCCACTGCCCGCTGAAGTTCTCGACGAACGCCTGCGACTTTGGATCGGCCAGCATCCGCGCTGTCTGTTCTTTTACTACGTTCGGCAGGGTGCCTTTATCGGCCAACCGCGACAGTTCCTCGTCCGGCAAACTGCTCCACAGAAAATAGGAAAGCCGCGTCGCCAGTTCATGTGGATTCAGCCGCCGCGGACTCTCACCGTCCCCATCCCGCTCCACGCGAAACAGGAAATGCGGTGAAATCAGCAGCGCCTCGATCGACGTGCGCATCGCCTGCTCGAACGAACCGCTCCGTGCCTCTTCCTGCGAGGCGAAGCTTAGCAGCCCGTCGATTTCCGCCGGTGACACCGGACGCCGGAACGCCCGCCGGGCCAACGGCGGCAGTAGCTTCTTCGCGCATGCCGCGCCCTCGTGTTTACCGGGTGCGTGCCCACACCGGAAGAATCGATTGTAAGTGGCGGTTTCCGCTGCCGGAGTCACCGCCAGCGGGCCATAAACCTGCACATACTCCAGATACGGCAAGCGGCCCTTGAACGCCGGTTCCGGCAGCACCTCGATGGTCGCCTGCACACTGTGGCGTCCCGCCGTGACGTGCACCCGCGGAGCCTCGATGCCGCGGTCAATCTGGTAGTAGAACCGCAGGACGTCGCTCGCCACTTCGTTCCCGTCGACGAAAAGCCGAAGTCTCACGCGGGTCCCATCCTTCAGCGCTTGGTAGAAGGCGGTCCGCAGAGTGTACTCGCCGTCGGCCGGAAACACATGATCCACCTGAACGCGTAACTGATTGTCCTGCCCGATGCGCTCGGCGAGGTAACGTTGCATCGTCGCCGCGGGACCCGTACCGTCGATCGGAATCGCACCTTGCGTGATCCGTTCCGCCGCTTTCAAATACCGCTCCGCCAGCCCGGCATTCATCGATAGAACGTCGCCAATGTTATCGAATCCGTAGCCGTAGGGATCGGGGGGCAGATCCTCCCCCGGGTTCATATCCAGTCCCAGCAGATCGC
>JBGSME010000487.1:0-3121 GCA_041740335.1 Bryobacteraceae bacterium
GTTGTGGCCGCTGGGGACAGTCCCCATATTTCGCTTTTTGCGGTAGGGGCGGTTTTTGTTGTGGTCTTGGTGGGGGATTTGGGGGTGGGGAAATATGGGGACGGTCCGCTGCGGGGGGGCGTTTTTGGTTTTTGTTTTGCAGTTGTGGCCGCAGGGGACAGTCCCCAAATTTCGCAGGGGGGCCCGCCCTTTGCCCGGCTACTTTACGGCTACGATTGAGACTTCTTCCAGTTTGGGGAAGTGACCGGTGTCGGTGCGCCGCCTGACTACGGGGGCTAGGGGGGATACGGTGGTCCGGGTGGGCGGCGTGTCCTTGGGGAAGTATTTTCCGTAGACGGCGTTCATTTTGCCGAACTCGTCGAGATCGTCGACGTAGACGTTGGCGGCGACGGTTTTTGAGAAATCGAGCCCCGCTTCTTCGAGGCCGTCGAGGAGATTGCGCATGGATTGGCGCACCTGGTCCTCGACGGTGTCGGCGTAGATGCCTCCGTTGACGCCGGGGATGAAGCCGGACTTGGCGGAGCAATAGAGCGTGTCGCCGGCCCAGACGCAGGGGCTGGCGGTGGGGCTGGGCGGCATGTTCCTGGGCCGGACTGCTTTGCGTTTGGCGAGATCCTTGACGGCGACGCCGGTGAATTCGATGTTGGCACCGTGGGGGAGGAAGTGGACGCCGATGGTGGCACGGGCGGGAGTGTTGCCGAACTCGAAGCGTTTGGCGTAGGCTTCATTCATCACGGCCATCGGAATGGATCGGGTGAGGTAGGGGTTGACGAAGACCATGTGACGGAAGTCCATGCCGGCGGCTTTGAGGATGACGCCGATGCGGTCCAGGGCGAGGTTGACCTGAGTGGCGGGATCGGGGGGGATGGAGCCGGTTTCGGGATCCCAGCCGAGCATGCCGGAGACGTAGAGACGTTCGTTGGCGACGAGGATTGCGGGGGCGATGTTCATTTTCTGGAAGGGACCTGGGGGGACGATGGCCTTTTTCTTCGAGAGGTCCCGAACGGCGACGGCGTTGATTTCGACGGTGGTGCCAGTGGGCATTTTGTAGGTGCCGAGGGTGGCGCGGGCGGGTGGATTTTTGGGGAAGACTTCGTTCCAGACGCGGTTGAGGGAATCGTAGCTCACCGATTCATGGAGGTAAGCCTGGGTGTAGACGATGTGCTCCATGGTGAGGCCGGCGCCTTTGACGATGGCTTCGATGTTGCGGAAGGCCTGGCGGACGCGTTCGTCGGGGGACTCGGCGAAATTGCCCTTGGCGTCGCGAGCGCCCTGCCCGGAAATGTAGAGGTAGTCGCCGGCGAGGATTCCAGGACTGTAAGGGCCTACGGGTTTGGCGCCGGCTTCGGGGAAGACGGATTTTCTATCGGCGCTATAGGCGAGTGTGGCAAGGACGCAGGCGATGGCGATCAATCTCATTTTGTTTGTTTGTCTCGCAATTGAATTTCTTCCGGGGAGTCGGGATGTGTGACGACGGCTTGGTCGACCGGTTTGACTGTTTTGAGATAGGCGAAGATTGCCTTGAGGTCGGCTTCTTCCATGTTGGCGTAGGGGAGCCACGGCATTACCGTGTTGCGGGCCGGTTCGATGACGGGAGATCCGTTTTCGACGTAGGGTTTGTACTGGGTGAATTTGTCGATGAACTCCTGTTCGCTCCATCGTCCGATGCCGGTTTCGGGGTGTGGGGAGATGTTGGCGCTGACGACGCGGACGTTCCCGGGGAGTGGAAACTCCTGGCCGCCACCATAAATGCGCTCGATATCGAGTTCACCCTTTTCGGCTGGGGTGTGGCAAAACTCGCAGCCGGCGGTTTTGACGAGGTACTTGCCGTAGGCGACGGGATCCTGGGAGTTGGGTTCCGCGACAGAGCCTACCGGCTTGGGAACGGACTTAATGAACAGGTTGATGGGGAAGCGAATGGAGGTGGGGGGGAGGGCGTTGCGAACGGGGGGTAGGGAGCGGAGAAAGGCGACGATTGCGTGGACGTCGGAGTCGCTCATTTGCGCGTATTCGGGATAGGGCATGACCGGGAACAGGGCGCGGTCGTCGTGTCCTATGCCTTCGCGGATGGCGCGGATGAGCTGGCCGTCGGACCAGGTGCCGATGCCGGTCTGCTCGTCCGGGGTGAGGTTGGGGGCCGAGATTGTGCCGGGCAACTTCATTTCGGGGGGCATCTGTTTGCCGATGGCGAAGCCGCCTTGTTTCGGCGGAAAACCGAATCGGGAATTGTCGTTATCGGAATGGCAATCGACACAGGCGTGGCGGTTAAAGAGGTAGCGGCCGCGTTCGACATTGGCCGCGCCGCGGTCAACGGTGATGCCTGCTGGGGGCGCTACGGCGACGGGCCGCAGGTAGAGGGCGGCGAGCGCGCCGAAGATGAAAATACCAACGAGACCGCCGACGACGGTGAGGACACGTTTCCACATCTTGCCTGAGCATACTATCCTCGTAGACCATGGGCAACAATCTGTTACGAATCGGGATCGCGGGAAGTGGATTTGCTGGTAAGTTCCATTTTGAGAATTTTTCATCGGGGGGTGCGCGAGTGACCGGGGTTACGTCGGCTCGCGCGGAGAGCCGGGATGCATTTGCGGCGCGGCACGGATTGACGAGCTTTGAAAGCGTGGACGCGATGCTGCCGGAGGTGGAAGTATTGGACATCTGTACGCCGCCTTCGTCGCATGCCGGGTACATTTTGGCGGCGGCGGCAGCGGGCAAGCATGTGATTGTGGAGAAGCCGTTGAGCGGCTTTTTCGGATCGCCGGGGGAGTTCAGCAAAGAGCAGATGCTGGGAGCGGTTCGGGACGAGGCGATGCGGTTGCGGGACGCGGTGGGGGAGGCGGGCGTGGTGCTGGGGTATGCGGAGAACTTCGTGTATGCGCCGTCGATTCAGAAAGAGCGGGAGATTGTGGAGAAGAGTAGAGCGCAGATTTTACGGATGACGGGTGAGGAGTCCCACAACGGGAGCCACTCGCCGGTGTACGGGATATGGAAAATCCAGGGCGGGGGATCGCTACTGTGCAAGGGATGCCATCCGCTGGGCGCGATATTGTATTTGAAGCGGAAGGAGGGGCTGGCGCGGTTTGGGCGCCCGATCCGTCCGGCGGCGGTGTCGGCGCGG
>JBGSME010000488.1:0-3245 GCA_041740335.1 Bryobacteraceae bacterium
TCTCAATGTCTTGCTTGATTCTCTATTGGCCGGTTTTCAGGTGTCCCTCATTGGCCGGTTTTGGGTGTCCCCCGAGGGGCGTTCTCCCACTGATCCATGAACTGTGCCCGAAGGCCATCCAACTCTGCCTGCCGTCTGAGAAGGAATCGCCTAAGCTCTCGTCGGGCGAATTCGGGTATGCCCGCAAGGTCTTCTTCAGTCACCATCGCACCCTTCCGCGAAACCCTCGGTGATATAGCCGCCCCTGGGCAGGGTCCCCAGCCTTCGGTACAGTTCATGACGCCGGACCTAGGCGGCTGATCCGAACATAACACGCCGAATTTGTATTGTGGGGACTGTGGGGACTTTTGTGGGGACCCCAGTTAGAAACGCTGGGTAACCGATGGCAAGCCGTCTCAGCCGCGCGCGGCAGCAAGTCATTTCAAACTAACGGGATGGGGGAAACATGGGCACCCGTGAGCAATCCTGAAAAATGGCCGATTTGTGCTTAGAAGGCAGATGCTCTATCCGGGCTGAGCTACGCCCCCACGGTTTGTTTTTGACTTGTGGGCGCTGCTCGCTCACGGAACTATCATATCAAGCAGCGGCAAGGATCGACGCTGGGGCGGCTTGGTGCTAAGGCCTGGTGCCCGATCGCCGGCTTCCAGTCCACCGCGCGCGGTGGGAGCAGTAAGCGCCCTGGAGCCCCAACGGCTCGCTCACGCTCGCGGCTCAGGTGCGGATTGCGCCTCCACATCAACCCAGAAAGTACCGGTACTTTCAATTTAGGATGTGGGCGGCTTTCCCTGAGGGAAATCGGTGTAACATTGAATTCCACGGGGCAGCCCCAAAACAAACGATGCCTGCTTCGAGCAGCGCACCCCCAGGAGGAGATTGTAAATGACCGGTATTGGAACGTTACTTGGACTTACTGCGAGATCTCTCGCAGTTGTTGCCGGCTTAACCGCCATTGCGGCCACTTCACAGGCGGCGATTATCGCGGACTTGACGAGCGACTATACTCCCGTTAATTTCCCCACAGGTTGGTCTTATTCGCGCAACACCGGAACGATCGGGAACAGTGCGAACTACGTAGACCTGCTGTGGGATGCGGGAAACAGTATCTACGATGTCACGGGCGCCGGATTTCCGGCTGCGGGGTTCAACTACACGTTCGAGGGGGCCGGGTCCTCGCATCCGGGCCGAGGTACCGGGCAGGGATCGGCGTTCGACGGGTATTTGATTTTGGGTTACACGATACAGGCGGGTGAAGCTGGCTCGGTGAGTCTGGTGAACGGTTCGATCACCGGGAACGATCCCAACGGCGCCGGCGGCGCATCGAATGGTTGGGACATAAGGATTTACGTGGGAAATACGCAACAAGGCGCGACGTCGGTATTTCCTTGGTCCAACAGCGCGGCCGCGTTTTCTCAAAGCCTGGGCTCACTGAATACCGGAGACACGGTTTACGTGGCGCTTGGAGCGAATGGAGTAGACGACTTCGACAATGCACTACTGAGCTTCCAGTTGGACTCCACTCGCACCGCACCCGTTCCAGAGCCACAGACCGTTTCGTTCATAGGCTTCGGGCTGATTGCGGCCGTCGGTCTACGCCGCTACGTGCGGTAGGATCGGAGTTACTTTGGCGCCGGCAGCAGTTTAGGTGCTTCTGGCGCCTCGATCCGGAGGATGCCGTTATCGAGCGTGGCAGTAACCTCGTCTACACGAATTGGATTCCGCAGGGGTGTGGCGGTAACTTCAATCTCCTTGGCATCAAAGCCAGGGAGGGTTACCTGGAGTTGGAAGACGCCTTCCATTTCCGACAATTCGGCGGCGGGACTACCGAGGAGTTCGCGTTCGGCCTCGAGCCAATCGTCAAGATCGTGTCCGACTTCGCGCCCACGCATTTCGAATCGCTCATAGGCCCGGCGTTCAATAGCTTCGACGAGTTTGTCGACTTTCTCGAAGATGGGCAGCGGCGGCCGTATTTGCTCGTTCACCTTGCTGATTGCCACGTCCGAGGCACCCGAGCCAGACGGGCTCGCTTCGGCGCCGCGCCCACGCAACCATTGCGCTTCTGACATTCCTGTTCTCCTTATTGACTTGGATCCGATCATTCTGTGTAGGGCACTTCAGCATCCACACCTCCCCCCGTTTGAGGGCATGGGGAATTTCGGATCCCAGGACGCGATTGGAGGCACGGCGCGGTGAACAATTCGGGGGAATTCGCCCTAGACTGAGAGCCTTCACTCAGTCAAACAGGAGATCGAAGAGAGGCCAGTTGTTCAAGACTGGGGTAGACTGGCAGCGGGATTGCATGGTGGGGTGGCATGAAGAAGGTTGTGTTGGTGCTGGTACTGCTGGCTGCGATTGCGGCGTGGAAGTTCGGCGGCGAGCGGGCTCAGTTTGTCGTGGGCGGGGCGTTAATCAATGCCGGATACCGGCTGCAGGACCCGCTGGCGCCGTACGATTTGAAGCACGAGGAAGCGTCCCCGGTTCAGATCTGGAACGAATTTGTGGATCACAACGGGCTGGCGTCGCTCGTCCGCTCGCGATGGCCAAGGACGGCGCGACACCCGGTGGTGGTGCTGGTGGCGTGCATGGATGGACGATTGGATTCGAATGAAATCGCCGGAGATACGCGAAGTTACTACTATGTAGTTCGACTGGCGGGATCGGTGTTGGCGGCTAAGGAAGAAGAGATGTTGGAACTGGCGGTGGGCAACGGGGTGAAGGTGGTGGTGTTTACGACGCACTCCGATTGCGCGGCGGAGAAGGCGGCTGCCGACCCGGCGCAACGGGCGCAGTTCCCGAATCTTGCGGCCGCGGTGGCCGAGCGTGAGGCGCGTTTTCAGGAGTTCATAGCGAGGCCGATGATCCGCGAGAAAGTCTCGGCGGGTGAGCTACTGGTGAAGTGGATGGATCTGGACACGCGGACGGAGCGTGTAACACCGCATATGGCGTCGCAATAACGCCGGTGCGGTGAGCCGTCTATTCTTCGAGGAATACCGGGTCCCCAACAGAGATCTCCCCCGGCTGAACCGTAGAACCGTACACGCCGAAATGCGCCTCGCGCTCTTTGGCGATCGCTCGAAGGACTTCGGAGTTGGAGCCGAGGTTCGATGGATCGATGTTGACCATAACGCAACGTTTGTCGCGCTGATCCAGCCGGCAGCGGAGCGTGCCGATGCGGAGGATGGACCCTGCCCAACGATCCTCCGGGAAGGGATCCGATTCGCTCGCGTTGATCAGGATGTTTGGGCGAA
>JBGSME010000489.1:0-13018 GCA_041740335.1 Bryobacteraceae bacterium
ACCGGCGCTTTCCGCCGCGCCTCCTCTGACGAAGGCCTCTTCCAGATCGTCGCCAAAGGCATTCCCGGTACCACCATGCCCGGCTTCAACTTGAGCGGCCGCGAGATCTGGCAGACACTCGCCTACGTCCGCAGCCTCGGCATCACGCGCACCGGCGAACTCGCCACCGGTGACCCCGCTCGCGGAGCATCGCTATTCAAAGAGAACCGCTGCGAAGGCTGCCATCGCGCGCAGGCGCCGGACTTGGCCGGCATCGGGCGTGAACGGTCCGTGGCGGAGTTGAAAACATCCATCCTTGACCCCCAGGCCGAAGTTGCCAACGTCTGGTGGCGTGTTCGCGCGGCTACTCGTGACGGCGTTGCGATCGAAGGCCTCCGGATGAATGAAGATACTTACTCGGTCCAGTATCTCGACCGCGCCGGAAAGTTACAGTCGTTGAATAAAGACAACCTCGCTCGCTATGAAATCATCAAGCGGTCTCCAATGCCTGCCTTCCGCGGCAAACTCACTGACGCGCAAGTCAACGATCTTGTCGCCTATATCGTAAAGGGCGGTGCGCAATGAACCTCCGGCTCGCTTCTCTCCTTCTCCCCGCTCTTGCCTGCGCGCAGTCCGGCGCCGAGTGGACCACCTATCACGGCTCCTACCAAAGCCTCCACTACAGCACGCTCGATCAACTGACGCCCGTCAACGTCAAAGGGCTCGAACTGGCGTGGGCCTTTCAAGCCCGGTCGCTTGAGAAATTCGAGACCACTCCCTTGGTTGTCAACGGCGTGATGTATCTTACTGAGGCGCCCAACACCGTCGTGGCCCTCGATCCCGTCACCGGGCGCGAGTTCTGGAGCTATGAGCCGCCGATGCCGGAAGTCACTTATCCCTGCTGCGGTAAAGTCAATCGTGGCGTCGCCTATCACGAAGGCGCCATCTTCCATGTCACGCACGACGCCAAAGTCGTGGCCCTCGATGCCCGTACCGGGCGCAAACTCTGGGAAACCACGGTCGTCGATTTCCGCAAAGGCTACGCGCTTACACATGCGCCCCTGGTGGTGAAGGACAAGGTTATCGTCGGCACCGCCGGCGGCGAACTTGGCATCCGCGGGTTCCTCACTGCTCTCGACGTCAAGACCGGAAAGGAAGCCTGGCGATTCAAGATCATCCCGGAACCCGGGGAACCCGGCAACAACACTTGGGCCGGCGATTCCTGGAAGCACGGCGGCGGATCCATATGGCTTACCGGGTCCTACGATCCGGATTTGAACCTTACTTACTGGGGCACCGGCAATCCCGGCCCCGATTGGAACCCCACCGTCCGGCCCGGCGACAATCTCTATTCCGACAGTGTTGTTGCCCTCGACGCCGACACCGGCAAACTCCGCTGGCATTTCCAGTTCACACCGCATGACCAATGGGACTGGGACGCAGTGCAGACGCCCGTACTTGTTGACCGCGAATGGAAGGGTAGCCCTCGCAAGCTCATGTTCTGGGGCAATCGCAATGGTTTCTTCTATGTATTCGATCGCGCCACCGGCGAGTTTCTCCTCGGGGAACCGTTCGTCAAGCAGAACTGGGCCAAACGCCTCGATGCCAAGGGGCGCCCCATCCTCGAACCCAATCGCGGCCCCAGCCGCCAGGGCACCAAGACATGGCCCGGCGTCCAAGGCGGAACCAACTGGTATGCGCCATCCTACAGTCCGCGCACCGGTTTGTTCTACCTTACTGCCTGGGAAGATTATCACAGCACTTACTTCATGTGGGATCAGGAGTACGAACAAGGTAAGTGGTATTCCGGCGGCGGTGTGAAAGCTCCCGTTCCGCCCACGCGCCGCGAGCGGATCATGAAGCGCGACACCGGCGACGGCTACGCTGCCGTCCGCGCGCTGGACCCCATCACCGGCAGGAAGGTCTGGGATTTTCCCATGGGCGACATGAGCGAAAGTGGATTGCTCACCACCGCGTCGGATCTGCTATTCAGCGGTAATCGCGAAGGGCACTTCTTCGCGCTCGACGCCACCAGCGGAAAAGTTCTCTGGACACGATATCTCGGCGGGCAGATAATCGCATCGCCAATTACCTATCTGGTCAACGGGAAACAGTATGTGTCGGTGGCGGCCGGATCGGCGTTATTTACTTTCCGCCAGCGCGAGTAACTTATCCGTTCTTCAGCTTCGCCTTGCGAAGCAGAAGGTTTACGTCACGAAAACGCCCGGCCACAATCCCGAACCGTCGTGAAATCGCATCTTCGGCAACGAATGCGTTCACGCCGCTGAAGGAATGGATCAACTCCACGTGTACTTCGCGCCGCTGCCGGCGAAGCTCACGCCCCCGAACCCAAAGCATGCGCGACGCATCTTCAATCTCTTTGTGCCGCGTCAGCCCGTCCATCGCCTCAACCAGTGCTTCCGCGGTCAGCAGCACCTTTTCCTGTACGGGCAGCCATCGCCGGTACGCAACCCCGGCAGCCGTCATCGCATGGCCCGTCTTCGCAACCGACTCCACGATCCGCCGGGTGTACCGCGACATGCCCTTGATGTCCTCGCAGTCGAACGGCGTAATCACCGTCGAGGTTAGCACTCGCAGAACGCTCTGATCCATGCTTCTGGCCTTGCGCGAGCAATCGTCGAGCGCTCCCGTGGCGAATTCCGGATCGCCCGCCGTCATCGCATCCCGCAGCAGCCGGGCCGTGATAGCGCCCAGTTCCGCTTCGGCGCGGAGTTGTTCGAGAAAACGGTTGAAGCGCGTCCGGCCGCTTCGATCCGGAGTCAGGCAATCGAGACTCTGGAGCGACGGAGCAATGTCGAAAGAACGCGGGATCGGGGGCAGTACTCGGTCAATAGTAGCCATAGCAGGCGCAGTCCCATTCTACGCGCCCCATATTACAACCGGGTTAACATACTGTCGTCACTCGACCCAGGTGCTATCAAACGCAAGGTGCGCGCCAAACCGCACCAGCGGCGTCAAACCACCCCACCCAATGCTTGCAATGTTCATACTAACTTCCTTCCTATCAACGCCTTGTGCGTGGATGCCGGCATGCACTAGCACTCGCGGAGGTAGCTATGCGAATCACCTTATCCGTCATCAAGGCTGATATCGGTTCCATCGGCGGCCACATCGCCCCATCCCGCGAACTGGAGGGCGCTGTCGCATCCTACATCGCCGAACAAGGCCGCGGCCTGCTTCGCGATCACGCCATCAGCCATACCGGCGACGACATCGCCATACTCATGACCCATACTCATCCAACCGGCGACCCCGAAATCCACCGCCTGGCATGGGAGGCTTTTCGAACCGGAACCGTTGTCGCTCACGGCCAAGGCCTCTACGGTGCCGGGCAGGACCTCCTCAAGGACTCCTTTTCCGGCAACGTCAAAGGCATGGGGCCCGCCGTCGCCGAAATGGAGATCGAAGAGCGCCCCAATGAACCGTTCCTCTTCTTTGCGGCCGACAAAACCGATCCCGGCGCATTCAACCTGCCCCTCTATCTCGCCTTCGCCGACGTCATGAACACGCCCGGCCTGATTCTATCGCCCAACATGTCCAAAGGCTTCCGCTTCGTCATCATGGACGTCAGCCACACCGCCGGCGATCGCGTGATCGAGCTGAACGCTCCCGAGCAGATCTACGATATCGCGGCGCTTCTCAGAGACCCGGAGCGCTTCGTCGTCGAGTCCGTGTGGTCCCGTGCCAGCGGCGAACAGGCTGTCGCCGTCGCCACCTCGCGGCTCCACAACATCGCCGGCAAGTATACCGGCAAGGACGATCCGGTGATGCTCGTTCGCGTTCAAATGAACTTCCCTGCAACCGGGGAAATTCTCGCGCCGTATGCCATCGGACACTTCGTCGGCGGCGGTATGCGCGGCTCCCACCAGATTCCCCTGATGCCAGTGAAGCTGAATTCGCCCACCAGCTACTTCGACGGTCCGCCGCTGGTGAGCTGCGCGGCGTATTGCACCCACAACGGCCACCTAACCGAAGCCGTGGACGCTTTTGCCCATCCATTCTGGGACACCGTCCGCGATCAGGTTTCGAAGAAAGCCATCGAAATGCGCCGCCAGGGCTTCTTCGGCGCGGCCATGCTGCCGATGAACGAGCTCGAGTACACCGGCATCGTTGAGAAGCTTCAGATGCTCGATCGGCTCTTCCGCGTCCGCGAGGAACGGACGCCCGCCGCCGCGTAACAGTATCTACTGAACCTTGCCGGCCAGCTCGCCCTCGATCACCTTCTTGAAGGCAGCCGGCTCGAGCGAGCCCTGGTATTTCTTCCCGTTCACGAACACAGTCGGCGTTCCCTCAACGCCCACCTTCCAGCCGTGGCCGATTTCGGCTTGAACCGCGGCGTTGGTGGCCGGCGCGTCCATGTCCGCGATGAACTTTGCCTGGTCGAGCCCGATCTCGCTGGCCCACGCCAGGATCCGCTCACGGTTGATCGTCCGGAAATTCTCGTACATCCGATCATGCAACGGCCAGAACTTTCCTTGCCGGTGCGCAGCCAACGACGCCGTCGCCGCCAGCCGTGCCGCCGAGTGGCTGTCCAGCGGAAACTGCTTGTACACCAGCCGCACATCCTTGGGAAACGCTGCCAATATCGAGTTCAGGTGCCCCACCGCAACCGAGCAATAAGGGCATTGGAAATCGGAAAACTCAACCAACGTTACGCGCGCTCCGGCCGGTCCTCGGGAAGGCGCTCCCTGAATCGGAATCTCCACCGGATCCCACAGAATCCGGGAACGCATCTTCGCCCGCCGCGACACTTCTGATTCGTCCAGCATCTTCCGGATACCCGCGGCGTCAGCGCCTTCCCGCGCTGTTGGAACCGCCATCGCCGCAAGCGCCTGGCTCTGCCCGCACGGCGGATCTTCAATCCGGCACTGCGCCACTTTCATCGCGCAGCCGCACGTGCAGTCGTATTCGCGCAGCACGCCGAGCACGACTTTCTTCTTTGCCGCGTCAAGTCCGGTGAAATTCACCCCCGGAAGTTCGGTGGCTGTCTTCCAATCCTGTGCTGCCACAGTCAAACCAGCGGCCAGTACGATCCAAACAAGGCGCATGAAACCATTATGAGCTACACTGTGAATCGTAGGAAACCCTGATGAAAAAAGCCATCGCTCTATCCTCGTTCATTCTTGCCGGACTCGCGTTCGCCGCGTCCGATCAGGCCAAGAAAATCCAGTTGCCCGCGCCCTTCGCAACGCCTTCGGCCAACAACCGGCCGCAAGTGGTCGAGCGCCCTGATGGATCGAGGCTCCAGGTACCGCAAGGATTCATGATCGAGGAGTACGCTTCCGGATTCAACCGCCCGCGAATGATGCTGGCCGGCCCTTCCGGTGAGCTGCTGCTGTCGGAAACCGTCGCCAATGGCGCCGTTCTCCTCCTCCTCGACAAAGACAAGGACGGCAAGCCGGAAGAGCGCCGCAAGCTGATCGAGAATCTCGATCGCCCCTTCGGCATGGCCTGGTGGAAGGACTATCTTTACGTCGCCGAAACCACTTCCCTCAAGCGCTATAAGTACAACAAGAGCGCCATGACCGTCGGCGCCGGCGAAGAACTCGTGTCGATGAAGGATTTCGATAAGGGCCACTCCACCCGAGCCATCCTGTTCAACGCCAAGGGTACCAGGATGTATCTGACCATCGGTTCCGGTTCGAACGTCGATGCCGGCGAAGCCAGGGAACGCGCCGCGATTCTAAGCTTCAATCCCGACGGCTCCGGCAAGGAATTCTTCGCCGAGGGCACACGGAATCCGGTCAGCATCCGTTGGTATCCGGGCACCGAGCGGCTGTTTGCCACCGTGCAGGAGCGCGACGGCTTGGGTGACGATCTCGTGCCGGATTACTTCACCGAGATCAAAAAAGGCGGTTTCTATGGCTGGCCCTACGCCTACATCGGTCCGAACGAAGACCCCCGCCGGAAGGACGAAAAGCCCCAACTGGTGACAAAGACGCTGGTGCCGGATCTTCCCCTCCAGGCCCATTCCGCGGTGCTTGACGCGCTCTTCTATACCGGCAGCCAGTTCCCCCCCAAGTACAAGGGAGGCGCGTTCCTTGCCCTCCATGGCTCCTGGAACCGCGCCAAACGCACCGGCTATTCGGTCGTGTTCGTGCCCTTCGAAAAAGGTAAGATCGCCGGCCAGCCCGAGGACTTCCTCACCGGCTGGATGCTCTCCGCCGACAAGCGCGAGGTCTGGGGACGCCCCGTAGGTCTCTTCCAGATGCCCGATGGCAGCATACTCGTTACTGACGACGGCGGGAATAAGATTTGGCGCGTTTCCTACAAAAAATAGCATTCGCGGCGGCATTCGTACTGGCCTTGTTCGGCGCGGAGAAGCCTTTTTCTCATAAGTTTCATCTCGCGATGAAGCTCGAGTGCGTCACTTGCCACACGCCTGCTCCGGAAAGTAAGGTCGCGTCCGATAACCTGCTTCCCGCCCAGACCGCGTGCGCCCGCTGTCACGATCGCGCCATGCCGATCGGCGAACCCAGGCGGCTCACCGTGACGAAGTTCAATCACCAACGGCACCTCGGGTTTGGAAGCGTGGGTCCGGTAATCGCCGCGGCGATCAAAGCGAAAACGTATCACAACTCCACCAGCGGCGCACCGCCGGACCCGGCGCTCGAAGGCCGTCTTGCCTCCGCCGGCACATGCACAGCGTGCCATCGCGGCATGGAGTTATCCGAACGCGTCGACGGCGCCAACTTTCCCGTGATGCAGGATTGCCTGGTGTGCCATCCCTCGATCGACAATCCTTTCTCGTGCGAGAAGTGCCACGATGCCGGCCCGCACTTGAAACCCGCTTCGCATTCGGCCCCGGCGTTCATGGATCAACACTCCACCGGGCGCGCCGGATTGAACAAGTTGACCTGCGTCGTCTGTCACGGCAAGGGCTTCCGTTGTATGGGATGCCACGGCTAAGCTCAGCACCGTGCACCCTCCGGCCACAATCGTAACCAGGGTTTCACCGTCAGGACAAACGTCCGCCTTGCGGGTAGTCTGAATATTCAAAACAAGTGGCGCGTTCGGGAGCCTGACCTGAGCGGAAAGCGTGCGGGCAGCATGGGACTTCTCCTCGGCTCGGCCGCGTCGTCGCCTGCGTCCGCCAGACCCTCGCGAGTGTCACTCACTTTTCGGAACACATCCTCCGCTATTTCACTGGGGGCGAAATCCTTTGGCCACCCTCGAATAACCCGATAGTCCTTGACCTCCATAGTCCATGCATGTCGGGGAGCCGAGCCCATTTCTCCACTGCCACGACATCGACCGCTCTCTTACACTTACGCCGTACAACTTCCAGGTAGTGTCGCGATTCGTCGTATTTCCTCGCATCTATCTCAGGCCGGAAGTAGCCCCTTTGGTAGAGCCGAAAGTCCCATCTCGGCAGCGGTATACCGATCTGACTGCTCCAACTCTTCGTCGAGCATGGCGAGATCGCCGACCGCATCCATGGTTTCCCCTGCGAGACTGCCACTGCACCCCCGGCCTCTGTAGATGACATTGCGAGTCTCCGCAAACCCTCCGCTACGAGGTGCATCTCCATGGCCCCCCTCTCGAAGGGTCAGGTAGAAGCGGCCCGCATTGTCGACCTCAAAGCTGTTGCTTGATCTGTCCTTCGCGCGGTCCGCGTGCGATCGGTGCCTCCAGCAGGATGCAGGTATCACGCCAAGTCTCCTCAAAGGGAAGATGGGTGGTTTCATACACAGAAACGAATCCCGGGGCAATCGTCAAGAGCTCCCGAGTCGGGAGGTATACCGGCCGCTTCGTTACTCTCGCGTTCAGCATCGCACCCACTTCTAACTTCGAAGGGTCGAAATGGTGAGTGCGATGTCCAAATCGTTCTGATGGAACTTGTAGCTGACCTGGCACTTGTTGCGCCCCTGGCCGCGCCGCACTAGCCGCCGAGTGAATCCGGGCGGAATACTCCCAGGAGTTTCGCTCCGATTGCTGCCGAAAACGCTGACCGGCCCTGAGCATCCCAGGATTTGTCCCTTGACGCTGCACTGACGGCGATCCCCGAATAGGCCGCCTTCAGGATGACTGAGGGATTTCAACAATTCGTCTATCCTGTTCGGCCGGTCGCCATTTGCACGCGCGTCCCAGCCCGACGAAGAAGAAGAAGTACTGTCCGTTAACCATACTGAGGAAACTAGCTAAACAACCCCGCCACCGGAGTCCCCTCCACCAACGCCCGAGGCTGCTTCAAATCATTCAACACTTCCATCCGCGGGTCGATCCCCAGCGAATGGTAAATCGTCGCCACCAAATCGGTGGGATGCACCGGCTTCTCCGCCGGCGACGACGCCTGCGCATCGCTCGCCCCATACTGGAACCCGCGCCGCACTCCCGCCCCCGCCACCACCGCCGTATAGCAATACGGCCAGTGATCACGCCCATCCGGCGAATTCACGTTCCCCGACGTACTTACGCCCAGTTTCGGACTCCGCCCAAATTCCCCCGTACAAACCACCAGCGTGTCCTTCAACAACCCGCGCTGGTCCATATCTTCGATAAACCCCGACAGCGCCCGGTCCAGCTTCGGACAATGCAGATTCTTCAGCGGTCCGAAATTCGCCGCATGCGTATCCCACGCATCCGTCTCCGGATTCCCGTTCGCCACCGACGGCCAGTTCACCTGCACGAACCGCGTTCCGGCTTCGATCAGCCGCCGCGCCATCAACAGGCTTTGCCCAAAGGTGTGCCGCCCGTACCGGTCACGCGCCGTAACCGGCTCCTTATTAAGATCGAACGCATCCCGCGCCTTTCCCGACAGCACAAGGTCAAACGCCTTGCCATAATATTCGTCGAGCGCGTAGGAGTCCACCGCCTTTTCCAGATCCTTCATCGATCCGTTGATTCCCTTCAACAGCTCGAAGCGATCCCGGAGCCGCTCCGGCGTCACCTCGCGCCGTAGCGAAAGATCGTCCAGCCGGATCGGCTTGTTCGGATACTGATACAGCCGGTACGGATCGTGCGCCTTGCCTAGAAATCCAGCCGCGCCTCCCTTGCCGATCACGCTCGATTCCTGCAGCGGACGCGGCATTTCGACAAAAGGCAGCATGGGCCCGTCCGGCGGCCGCATATTCCCGATATGGCATCCCATGTGCGGAAAGTCGCGCGGCGAAGGCGGCTCGAGCTGCCCCGACGGCGATACCTTGTCCGGCGCCCATCCCGTCATCATCTGGTACATCGCCGCGGTGTGATTGAACAGTCCAACCGGCGTGTACGACATTGACCGGATCAGCGTCACCTTGTCCATCGCCTCGGCCAGCATCGGCATCGTCTCCGATACCTGGATTCCGTCCACCTTCGTCTTGATCGCCTTGAATTCACCACGGATATTCGCCGGCGCCTCCGGCTTCGGATCCCAAATATCGATATGGCTCGGACCACCCTGCAGGAAGATCATCACCACCTGCTTCGCCCTCGCCTCGATCTTGCTCTCCGTCCGCGCCGCCGCACTCGCTTCCACACGCAGAAAATCGGGCAGGCTCAGGCCCAACAACCCGATCCCGCCGGCACGAATCAACTCGCGCCGCGACCATCCGTCACAGGTGCGTCCAGGTTTTCCAGGAATCGAAAGCATCCGCGGTTCTCCTTCCATGGCGCTCCCAGTGCCGAAAGCGCTGCCGTTATTATACGTCGAACTGACCCTCTACCATCGGCCCAAAATGGGAATCTTCCTAGTGTACATAATGAGATCGTCGTAACCCGCCGATCCATCCAACAACCGGCATGCTGTCTGCAGCCAAATCCAACGCCTTCTTGGGAACCCTCGTCGCTCTTGGGTTGCTCGGCCTATTGATCAGCTTCGGTTTCGGTGGCGAGTTCGGATCGCCCCGCTTTCTCGCCTATCTTGCCGCCGCTCTCCTGTGTACCGGCCTCAGCGTCAAAACCACCACTCTGCAAGGTCCGGTAACCCTCAACGTCATCTTTATCGTTCTCGGCCTCGTCGAGCTCAGCGCCGTCGAAACCATCACTCTCGGATGCACCCCGGCCCTGCTGCAATGCCTCTTCAATCCACGTCAGCGTAACAGTCCGCGACACATCCTGATTACACTCGGGTCACTCGCCACCGCCATCGCGAGCGCCGGCTTCGCCTATCGCTCCCTGCTGCCTGTCTCGGCCGGCAATATCCACGTGCGCCTCACTCTGGCAGCCCTCACGTTCTTCGTGATGAACACCTTCCCCGCCGCCGCCGCCATCGGACTCACCGAGGGTCGCCGCTTCGCCTCCGTCTGGCGCGAATCTTACCAGTGGACCTTCCCCTACTACGTCGTCGGCGCGGCCATGTCCGGTATCGTTCATCTCACCGCCGGCAGCCCGTTGAGCGGCACCATTACTCTCCTGGTCATCCCCGTCGTGTACCTCATCTACCGCTCCTATCATATTCAGGTGATGTCGGCCGAGCAGCAGAAGCAACACGTCGAAAAGATCACCGAACTCTATCACCGCAGCATCGAAGGTTTGGCCCTCGCCGTTGAGGCGCGCGATTCCGATACCCGGTCCCACCTCATGCGCGTCCAAAGCTATTCGGTTGAAGTTGCCCAGCGCATGGGCCTTCCCAAGGCCGAAGTCGAGGCCCTCCGCGTCGGATCTATCCTGCACGATGTCGGCAAGATGGCCGTTCCCGAGTACATTCTCTCCAAGCCCGGCCGCCTCACTCCGGAAGAGTTCAACAAAGTCAAAACCCACTCCGTCATCGGAGCCGAAATCCTCACCGAAATGGGCTTTCCCGCCCCCGTTGTCGAGATCGTGCGCCATCACCACGAGCGGTGGAACGGAACCGGCTATCCGAACGGCCTCGCCGCCGAGGAAATCCCAATGGGCGCGCGCATCCTGGCCGCTACCGATTCCCTCGATGCCCTCAGTTCGGACCGTGACTATCGCCGCGCCTACCCGCTCGATCGCGCCATGGCCATGGTGGAAGCCGAAGCCGGCCGCAGTTATGACCCGGAAGTCGTCCGGACGCTCAAGACCTGCTATATCGCCGCCGCCGAAAAGGCCCGGAGCAATCCTAGAAACGCGGCCCTTGCAAAAATCGCCGCCCGATCCGTCAATACTGCGCTGCCCGGCGCTGGTTTCGAAGTCGGCGACGAGCCCGAAGTCCAAACCTGCCTCGAAGACTCCCTGGCCTCGGTCGCTGCCGCGCGCCGCGAAGGCCGCCTACTGCTCGACCTGTCCCAAGGTCTTGTTGGCGTTACCGATGCCAGCGAAGTATTCCCGCGTGCCGCCGCTTGTCTCTCTGAACTCATCGGGCTAGATTGCATCGCCTTCTTCCTGCCCTCCGGCGACGTCCTTGAGACCGCCTATGCCGAGGGCGACGGTGCCGTCTATCTATGGGGCCTTCGGTCCACCTGTGGCGAAGGTCTCACCGGTTGGGTCGCTCAGGAACGCAAGGCCATTCTGAACGGAAACCCCTCCGTCGAGCCCCAGTTGTCCTTGGCGGCGCAAGCCGTTCTCTCCGAGTGGTCGGTCATCGCCACTCCGCTCGAGGCCCAGGGCCATGCCGCCGGCGTCCTCGCCGTCTACAAAAAGCGCGTCGACGGCTTCACGGTCGATCATCTTCGCATCCTCCGCCGCATCGCTTCCGTCACCGAACTCGCCCTCGAGAACGCCCGCCGTTTCCAGACCGCCGCCCAACTCGCCAAGACCGATCACCTTACCGAGCTTCCTAACTCGCGCGCACTCTTCGAAACGCTCGAAGAACAAATCGCACGCTGCCGCGAAGCCGAGGGAAGCCGTTTCGGCGTCGTCGTCTGCGACCTTGACGACTTCAAGCAAATCAACGATTCGCAGGGCCATCTCGCCGGCGACGCCCTCCTCCGCGGCGTTGCCCGCAGATTGAAGGCCGTCGCCCGTGAAAACGACTGCATCGCCCGCATGGGCGGCGATGAATTCGTCGTCGTCCTCCACGATGCCGACCACACAGCCGCAACCACCCAACTCACCCTCCTGTCCGAGGCAATCCGCTCCGCCGGCGACGACCACCAGATCGATGCGCCGCTCTCGATGAGCGCCGGCCTCGCCCTCTTTCCCGACGATGGCGAAAGCGCCATTTCCCTGCTCGCCGCCGCCGACAGGCGCATGTACGATGCCAAGGCTCTCCGCGGAACCCGCCTTGCCGCTTCTTACGAATGAGCCGCCTCCGGCAACCCGCCTGAGAATTACCTTCCCGCCGCACCACCTTTCTTAAGAGCGCAAAGGCGCGAACCCCCAATCCGGGAAGAAGACCCGCGATTGTCCGGCGCCGTAGCAAATCCGTCTTGCGCGACCCAATCCAAGGAGGCGATACATGAACGCCCAACAACGAGACCACGCGATCCACGCCACCCTCGCCCAAATCGACAAGCAATTCGGCAAGGGATCCGTCCTCCGCCTCGGTTCCGGCACAATTCAACCGGTGGCAGTCATCCCCACCGGCTCCATCGCTCTTGACGCCGCTCTCGGCGTTGGCGGACTCCCCCGCGGCCGCGTCGTCGAAATCTACGGTCCGGAGTCCTCCGGCAAGACCACCCTCGCCCTCCATGCCGTCGCACAGAGCCAAAAGGAAGGCGGAACCGCCGCCTTCATCGACGCCGAACACGCCATGGATCCCACCTACGCCCGCCGGCTCGGCGTCGACCTCGAAAACCTCCTCGTCTCTCAACCCGACCACGGCGAACAGGCGCTCGAAATCACCGCCGCTCTGGTCGCCTCACAAGCCGTCGACGTCATCGTCGTCGACTCTGTTGCCGCCCTCGTCCCCAAAGCCGAACTCGAAGGCGAAATGGGCGACAGCTTCATGGGGCTCCACGCCCGCCTCATGTCGCAAGCCCTCCGCAAACTCACCGGAGCCGTCTCGCGCTCCAACACGTGCCTCATTTTTATCAATCAGGTACGCGAGAAGATCGGCGTCGTATTCGGCAACCCCGAAACCACCACCGGCGGCCGCGCCCTGAAGTTCTACTGCTCGATCCGGCTCGACGTCCGCCGCATCGGCGCGGTCAAGGACGGCGAAACCGTCGTTGGCAGCCGCACGAAGGTGAAG
>JBGSME010000490.1:0-5606 GCA_041740335.1 Bryobacteraceae bacterium
ATCGAGATCGCGAGGGTCGGCGGTGAATCCGATGACGGCGAGGATGGTGGAGTGGGTGAGGCTGAGGTGGAGCAGCCAATCGGTTTCGGCGGGATCGTCGAGCAGGGAGATGACGACGGATCCCTCGTAGCGATTGCGGGAGAGAATAGTGGAGAGGGCGCCGATGCTGAAGTCGCGCTGCATCTGGGCCGGCGCGCCGTCGAGAAGCGGATAGGTGAAACGAGCACGGTCCAGCAGTTGAGTAGCGCAGTCGATCCGCATGAGTTGGAAAGGCCAGTTTTGCACAGTGAGGCCACGGTGAGTAAGAGGCATGGCAAGTTTTTGGCCGCGGGCTTGTGTTTGCTCGCGGGGTGCGCGGGAAAAGCGCCTGGGCCGGCGGTAGTTCCTTCCGGGCTGGAATCGATGGCGCCGGCGGACGCGATCGCGGTTGCGATGATCGATGTCGAGGCGCTGAAAAAGACCCGGGTTTGGGCGCGATACGAGAAGTATGGCATTGGCGTCGTGGAGCGGGTGGCGGCGGAAAGCGGCGTGGATGCGAGAACCGATGTCGATCGGATTCTGGCGGCGAGTGATGGGAAGCAGATATCGATGGCGGCGGAAGGCCGATTCGATGCGGCGAAGATGCGACCGGCGATGGAGAAGGCCGGGATGGCGCGGGAGGCCTATGGGGGTAGGGAGGTGTGGCGGCGGGAGGATCGGGCAGTGGCCATCTTCGGCGGCACTCGCGCGGTGGCTGGGCCGTGGCCGGGAGTGCGTGAGGCGATGGACCGGGATCGGGATGGTGCGAAGCTGCCGCCGGCAATTGGGACTTTGGTAGCGGCGGTTCCAGTGGGGAAGCCTGTGTGGGCGGTGGCTGCGTCCGGATTCCGGTTGTCGTTGCCGGACCGCAGCAATTGGCGGAACTTGAACCGGGTGATCGGGGCGCTCGATTCGATGCGAATCTGGGGCGAGGCCGGCGAGGGGCTCGCCATTGAGACGTGGGGGGAGTGCGGGACCGAGGAAGGGGCGGGGAAGCTGGCGCGTCAGCTCAAGGGGTTGATTGGGATGGGCCGGCTGTCGAGTCCGGCGGATCGTCCGGAGTTGCTACGGGCCATCGACGGGATCGTGGTGGAAGTGTCCGGGCGTGAGGTGCATGTACGGGCGAGCCTGACCGGGGAGGTGTTGGACATGGTGGTGGGGTCCATGCGTGTAGGAGGAGATGGACGATGAGGGGGCACATGCAGGCGCTCGGCGTGGTGTTCTTGATTTACGGGATCCTGCTGATGAGTTTCGGCGTGATCGGGCTGTTCCTGTTTGGAGGTCTGGCGGCGCTTTTTGGCTGGCAGATTCCGGAGGACTCGATCGCGGCGCCGATCGTGGATGCGATGGGCGGTTTGATTTTTGCCACTTGCACAGCGTTGGCGCTGCCGAAGTTTGTGGCGGCGTACGGTCTGCTGCGGTTTCGCCGCTGGGGGAGGACGGTGGGGATTCTGTTGTGCACGCTGGGCACGTTGGAGTTTCCCATCGGCACGGCGATTGGCGGCTATGGGTTGTGGGTGCTGGTTTCGCGCGAGGGGAAAGAGTTGTTCGGGATCGAAGGCGGGGCGTAGGCGACGGTCAGGCGGTGGCCGCGATCGCTTGTTCGATCAGTTTTTGAGAAGGCCCATCGTCATGGGCGCATTTCGGCAGGATGAGAGTCTCAAGGTGGAAGCAGCGTTTTCGTCCGTTTTCGACAATCTGGCCGTGGTATTTGTCGAGGCCATTGATTTCGAGGTGTAGCGGGCGGTCGATCGGGTAGTCGAGCTTGAGCACGTCGCCCGGTTCGAGCGTGAGGAGGTCCTGGGTGGCGACGGTAGGGCCCTCCAGGCGGACGTCGAGATAGACCTTGGCGTTGCCGATCAATTTGAGCATCCGGGCCTGTTCGGAGCGCGAGGATTCGCTTTTTCGGAGTGACCATTGCTGGTCAAACTTTTGGCGGAGCATTTTGATGATGATCGACGGGATGCCGATGTTCATCATGCCGGTGGCATCGCCGATGCGGATCTCCATGCTGATGGCGACCACGGCTTCGTTGGGGGCGAGCAATTGGAGCATCTGCGGTTCGGTTTCGGTGGCCTGGACTTCGAAGTCGAAGCTGGTGATGGGTTCCCAGGCTTCTTTCATGTCGCGGAGAATGATCCTGTAGACGCCCTCGATGATGCTCTGTTCGATTTCGGTGACTTCGCGATCAATCTGGGCGGAGGCCCCGCGTCCGGTGCCGCCAAAGAGGATCTCGACGATCGGGAACACGAGGCTTGGATTGAGTTCCATGACGGCGCTTCCGTCGTAGGGATGCATGGCGAGGGCGGAGATCACCGTGGGAGAGGGCAGGCACTGCGTGAACTCCATGAAGGAGAGTTGCTCAACCGAGACAAGGTTCACGATGACGTAGGCGCGAAGGTAGGCGGAAAGGCTGCTGGCGAGACTGCGCGCATAATTTTCGTGGAGCATGTGGATGGCGCGGAGCTGATCCTTGGCGATCCGGTCCGGGCGGCGAAAATCGTACGACTCCGCCTTTTGGACGGGGTCGTCGTCATGGTGGCGCTGGCGGCCTTTGAATACACTGTCGATTTCTTCCTGGCTGAGAACGCGGTCGAGGGCCATCTTTGATGTAGATCGGGAAAGGGGGGAGAGAGGGATATGGGGAGAGTTGCTGGGGGAGGAGTTGGGGGGAATAGGGAGAAGAGGGGTTAGAATCGGAGGTGGAGTAGGTGCAATGGCGAGGGTGTATGTTCAGAATTTCGGTTGTAGGGCCACGCAGGCCGACGGGGCAGCGCTCGAGACGCAGCTAGCCGGCAGAGGGCATCGGTCTACGGGCGAATTGGCGAACGCGGAATTGGTGATTCTGAACACGTGTACGGTGACGTCGGCGGCCGACGATGACGTTCGTCAGACAGTGCGGCGGGTCCACCGGACGAATCCGGAGGCGCGGATATTGGTGACTGGGTGTTACGCGCAGCGGGCTCCCGAAGAGTTGGCGGCGTTGCCGGGCGTGCACTGGGTGGTGGGCAATTCGCACAAGGGTCATATTGCCGACATTGTGGATGAAGCCTGCGTGCCGCCGTTGCGAGGGGCGGCGGCGGTGGATTTTCACGGAGAGATCCACGTGGGGGAGATCGGCGCAGGGAGTGGGTTGTTGGCCGCGCCGGTGCAGGATGCGGCGGGCGACCGTACGCGCCCGAACCTGAAAATCCAGGACGGGTGCAACAACGTTTGTTCGTTCTGTATCATACCCGCGGTGCGCGGCAGGAGCCGGAGCGCGGCGACGGAAACGGTAATCGAGCAGGTGCGCGAGCTGGCGTCGCGGTATCGCGAGGTTGTTTTGAGCGGGATCAATCTGGGGCGGTGGGGCAGGGACGTGGGCAACGCTGCGCCGATCCGGCTGGCCGGTCTGATCGGCCGAATCCTGAATGAGACGCCGGTGGAATTGCTTCGATTGAGTTCGATAGAGCCGATGGACTGGAGCGACGATTTGCTGGAACAGGTAGCGGGCTCCGGGCGGATCGCCCCGCACGTGCATGCACCACTGCAATCGGGATCGGACGCGGTGTTGAAGCGGATGAAGCGGCGGTACCGGACGCGCCACTATGCGGACCGGATTCTGAGGGCCCGTGCGTGGATGCCGGACGCGGCGATCGGCGCCGATGTGATGGTGGGATTTCCGGGCGAGACCGAGGAAGAGTTCGAGGAGAGCCGGCGTTTTATTGAGAGCATGCCGTACACCTACCTGCACGTGTTCACGTATTCGGAACGGCCGGGGACGCCGGCGGCGGAACATGCCGGGGCGGTGCCGGTGGCGGTGCGGAAGAGCCGGAATGCGGTGCTGCGGGATCTGGCAGCGAGAAAGAACCTCGAGTTCCGGCAGCGATTCGTGGGGCGGCGGCTGCGGGTGGTGACGCTTGACCGGGACAAGGACGCACTGAGTGACAACTATCTGCGGGTGACGCTAGCCGCGAGGCGGGAGGCGAACCGGCTGGAGCGGGTGCTGATCGGCGGCGTGAACGAGCGAGGGCTGGCCGAGGACCAGCCGCTGGCGATCCTTGGGTAGATAGATCTACATCGTCAGGATTTGAACCGAGAAGCGTTCGGGCGGCAGAGAGCTGATTGGGGAAGGGCTCATCCGGGCCCAGGTTTCAAAGGCGGTACCGGCGAGTTTGGCGTTCAGGTAGAACAAGTATTGATCGCTGAAATCGACCAGCGGCGGAAGGTGCCGGTAGGTGAGGCGGAGGCCGACGGCCTTTTCGATCTCGATGCCACTGGTGTCGAGATGTTTGTCTTCGAGCAGGGTGACGAAGCTGGAGCGTCCGGCGTGGGGCCAAACGTCGGGGCGAAGAACGGAGCGGAGGTTTGGTTTGGATTCGAACGTGATTTCGCACTGGCGGATCCACTCGAGGATTCCGGCGCCCCAGTGCCAGTGGCGGCGGAGGGCCATATACTGGTCAACGAGGTTGAGCGCCAAATCCATTTTGCGGCGTTCGACGTCGGATTCGGAAACCAGGGGATCGAGCCCAAGAGAGGGCACGAGGTCTTCGCGTTCAATCAACTGGGAGGCCATGTCGACGGCCCTGCCCACTCGCTTGGTGTCGAGACACTCATTGACAAGCAGAGGCGGCAGCTCAAGGGTTGCCGACCCTGGAATCTCAACGAATTGACGGTTGCCCACGATGTCCATATGTGGCTTCCCTCTCCGAGTATATCGGCCGCGGGTGGATATTTCTTATATACCCACGTTTTTGGATGCGGCCGAGCGGCGGGCGGTTTCGGCGGACTGACCCGGGGGCTTGGCGGCGATTGCTATGATCGCTGGAGGATGACTTCCTATTCGATCGGTGTCGATCTCGGCGGCACCAACCTACGGGCAGCGGCGGTAAGCGAGGCCGGGAAGATGTTGACTAAGATTTCGGGCACGACGGACCTGGCCTCGGGCCGGGATCACGTGATCGAGGACATCGTGCGCAGCATCGTGGATCTGCGCTCCGGACTGGGGGCGGAGGGATTGGCGGGCGTAGGCATCGGCGTGCCGGGCTTCATACGCATGAAGGAAGGCATGATCGTTGGTTCGCACAACCTGCCGGGTTTTGACGATTTTCCGGTGCGGGATGAGATTGCGAGGAGACTGGGGTCGCCGGTAATCCTGGAAAACGATGCGAATGCGGCGGCGTTGGGTGAGGTATGGATCGGGGCGGGGAAGGCCGTGGACGATCTGGTGTTGCTGACCTTGGGGACCGGGATCGGCGGCGGCATCATATCTGGAGGCCGGGTGCTGCATGGCCATGTCGGGATGGCAGGCGAACTAGGGCACATCACCGTGATGCCGTATGGGAATCCGTGCGGATGCGGCAATCGGGGGTGTCTCGAAAAGCATGCGTCGGCGACGGCGATCGAGAGCATGGCGAATCTGCTGCAGTTGGGCGAGAACGTGTCGGCGAAGCGTGTTTACGAGTTGGCGTTGAGTGGAGAACTGCGGGCGCTGAGAATCTTCGAATCCATGGGGCGAGCGTTAGGGATCGGGCTTGCAACCTTAATAAATACATTCAATTTTCCGCTCTATCTGTTGAGTGGAGGGGTCTTGCCGGCTTGGGATTTTT
>JBGSME010000491.1:0-3708 GCA_041740335.1 Bryobacteraceae bacterium
ATACCCCCGGCGCCGACAGCACAAAGTTCAGGTAGTTCCGGCTGCGCGCCGGCGCTTCTTCGATCCGCTCGCCTCCCAATGCGGCGCTTGCGCTGGCGGCGGCCAGATCCACCGCGTCGGGCTTCTCCGTCACCTCAATCCGGTCCACCACCCCGGCCGGCTGCATCACGATGCGCTGCTCCGCGGTCTGCCCGATTGAGACTACGAACGGCCCCGAATCGGCAGAGGCGAAACCGGCGCCGGCGGCGGCTACGAAATGGAGCGTGTACGATCCAGTGCTGAGGTTCTGAATGTGGAACTGCCCGTTCGAATCGGTGACCGTTTGCCGGCTCGTCCGCGTCTCTTCGTTGAGAACTTGAACTTGAACATCCGCGATCGCACCGCCGCTGCTATCGAGCACCACTCCCCGGATAGAACCGGTGGGCGCCGAAATCTGCGCAAGCGTGATCGTGGCGTTGAGAATCAAGATCGCCCGGGTGCCCAGAGCCATGTGGTCTCTCCCAGCTTATCTTGATCGCTTCGGCCGCGACGGCCGTGGAGTCCAGAGGATTGGTCGGGGCGGCGGGATTCGAACTCGCGACCCCCTGCGCCCAAGGCAGGTGCGCTACCAGGCTGCGCTACGCCCCGACTGTACTGGCTCTTCCGATTCTAAACTACTTCTATCTCCCTCGGCCCGATCGGCACTCGCGATCGACACGAATACTCGTACACCACCGCAGCGATCACGGCGGCGCCTCTCAGCCATCGGCGAAAATGGAGGCTTGAAAGAAACCCACCGTGACTAAACTCTCCACACGGGGCGCGCTGCTAGCCATCGCCTGCACTCTCGGGATCCTGGCGCTACTACGGCTCGCACAGACCGACCACGGCCTGGGACCCGGTTCGCTGCGCGTCACTCGCACCCTCATGGGCACACTCTGGAAAGTGGAGGTCATCCACGGTGGCCGGGCCGCGGCCGCCAACGCCGCCATGGCCGAAGTATGGGCCGAACTCGAACGGATTGACCGGTTGATGAGCGAATGGAAACCCGATTCACCAGTCTCCGCCATCAACGCGGCGGCAGGAACCTGGGTGGACAACGTACCCGCGGAGTTACGGGCCCTCCTCCAACGAAGCATCGCCTACAGCGAGAAGAGTAACGGAGCCTTCGACGTCACATGGAAAGGAATGGGCGGCCTATGGCACTTTGACGACCGCTTCCGAATACCAGCGCCGGCCGACGTGAAGCGCGCGGCCGGCAACGTCAACTTTCGAGCACTTCAGATCAACGGCCACCGCGTGAGGCTGCTGCGAGCGGGAATGGCAATCGGCCTCGGCGGCATTGCCAAGGGTTATGCGATCGACCGTGCTGCCGCGGTGCTCACCGGCGCCGGATTCGCAAACTATCTCGTCGATGGCGGCGGAGACATCATCGTATCCGGTTTGCGTGGCGGTAACCGCTGGAAGCTAGGCCTGCAAGACCCGCGGGCTGAGCGCGGCTCCCTGATCGGCGTCGTGCAGCTTTCCGGAAAAGCGCTGGTCACCTCCGGAGACTACGAGCGGTTTCGAATCGTCGACGGGGTCCGCTTCCACCACCTCATCGACCCCCGAACCGGGTGGCCCGCCGGCCTCTGCCAGTCGGTGAGCGTCGTAGCCGATACGGCCGAGCAGGCCGACGCCCTTGCCACGGCGATTTTCGTGCTGGGGCCTGAACTGGGGCTCACGCTGGCTCGGTCGGAGAAGGTGGACGCTTTGCTCATCGACGCGGAAGGAAAACGGCACGCCACACCAGGATTCATCGCGATGCTCAAGACTCCCTGACTTTCAGTACAGGAGTTCGGCGTAGTGGTCCCGCCCCGCGATCTCCGCCCGAACCTTTTTCCATTCTTCCTCTGAGCCGGCCATATGAATCATGGCCGCCTCGAACTGATCGGCAGCCTGTTCAAGCCCCGCCAGAAAGATGTAGGTCTTCGGATTCTTCACCATCTCCCAAACCTCAGCCGAGTGCGCGATCAGGACCTTGCCTATCTCCGGCGGTACGTCAAAATGCGGCCGCGGACTCACCGCCTCGAACGCCTGGAAGGTAGCTTCATCGTAAAAGAGACTGAGGTCGCTATCCGGATCGTTCCGATACAGTAACTCAAGTCCAGTGCGGGCGCCGTAGAATAGCCGGACCTTCCCCTGCCATCCGCCCCGGTCCTCGTAAATATGGCGCACAAAGGCCCGGAATGGAGCAATGCCCGTCCCGACGCCGACCATCAGCAGGTTCGACGTATCGTCCGATGGAACCGAGAAGTGAGCGCCATACGGTCCCGTAATCTGGATCTTATCTCCCGGCCGCGCGTCGCAAAGAAAGTTAGACGCCTTGCCGGGATAACTCTCGCCGCTAACATCGTCCACGTAGAAACAGCGCCGAACGCAGATGGAAATAGCCTGCGCCGATTGCGTGCTCGCGATGGAATAGAGCCGCAAGTGAAATGGATTCCCGAACTCGTGCGGGCCCGGCGCGAGCACCCCAATACTCTGCCCCTCCACGAAATCGAGACCATCCTCAGGGACAGCCAACGTGATATGGCGAACTTCCGCCGTATCCGCCGGTGTGATGCGCTTGCTGCTGACAACGGTGGTTGTCACGGGATTGCTAGTGTCGTACTCGGTGAGGTTCATTGTGCTCTTCCTTTTTGAATAACGTCATCGGCGCAGGTGAAACAGCCCGCGCCGTGGGCGCAATTGCCGCAGCCGTGGACCATGTCCTCGAGCATGTCCTGGTCGCCGCGTGCAGCCATCCGCCTCCGCAGAACGGACTGCACCAGAATCCATGCCGCCATCACGATCAGTATTCCACCGGCGGCTTTGAAAAACTCCGTCACGGACCCAGGCATCATCCTTCGCCTCCCATGCCCGCGAATCCCATAAAGGCCATCGAAAGAATACCGGCCAGCACCAGAACCAGCGCGGTCCCCTTCGCTACATCCGGCACATCGGAAAGGTCGAGCCGCTCGCGGATGGACGCCATCAACGTGATCGCCAGCGCGAAGCCAAGGCCCGCTCCTAGCGCGAACACCACGCTCTGCGCGAAAGTGTATTCTCGCGACGTCTGGAACAACGCGACTCCAAGCACCGCGCAATTCGTGGTGATCAGCGGAAGATAAATGCCCAACGCCCGAAACAGAGCCGGGCTCGTCTTCTTGATGAACATCTCCACCAACTGCACCGTGGAGGCAATGATCGCGATGAAACAGATGATACGCAGGTATTCCGCATGGCAATAGATCAGCAGCGCATTGGTGGCATAAGCGAGGACACTGCTCACAAAGGCGACAAACACCACCGAGACGCCCATTCGCCACGCCGTCCCAATCTTTCCTGACACACCGATGAAAGGGCAAATACCTAGAAATACCGCTAGTACGAAGTTATTGATCAGCAACGCATCTAGAAATATCGACAGCAGCGATGCGTCGTTCATGCCCGCACCTCCACGGCACTAGCCGCCTTCGTTCCCGCCGCGCTCTCACGCCGGTTGTTCCTCCGCTGTTCCACCACGGAGAAAGTCAGCAGCCAGCCGGCCAAAGTAAAGAATCCCCCCGGTGGCAGCAGGAACAGGACCCATGGCTGGAAACCGGGCCCGAACAAAGATAGCCCCAGGAAAGATCCTGCGCCAAGTATTTCCCGCACAGACCCTAGGCACAAAAGCGCGAGACAGAATCCCAAGCCCGTGCCAAGCCC
>JBGSME010000492.1:0-4234 GCA_041740335.1 Bryobacteraceae bacterium
CCTTTTCCACGCCTGCCAACCTGTTCCCCGGTGTCGAGAATGAGCGGCCGCCGTCCAAGGCGTTGCCACCAGAGGCCTTCCAGAACGTCCTGGCAGCAGCGTCGAAGGACCTTGATGAGATCCGTCGGACGTATGTGTCCGGCGATGCGCCGACGAGCGCTCAGCAGATCATCCCATTTATAATTCTGATTGGCGCCCGCACCGGCATCAACCCCGACGCATTGTACGGCCTCGGGCGAGAATGCCTTGTGCCGCACGAGATCGACGACGATTGTTTCTATCTCGTTTGGGACAAACCAAGGGCGGGAAAGCCGCAGAGACAACTCCATCGAATCGACCGTCATCGGCAGTCTGGTGTTGTAGAACTGATCCGCTTCCTGCGCGCATACACCGATCCACTCGCGTTGGAGGCCGGCCCGCCAGCGAACACCAAACTCTTTCTATACCGCAGTCAGAATGCGGCGCTCAGGAACAGGCTGATTTCGTCATGTACGGCCCCGCGTCTCTCAGCCCGTCGGCTAAAGGAGTTTCGCCAGCGGCACAGCCTGCCGCCGTTTACCCTTTCCCAGATTCGGCCATCAGCTGCCACCCTTTTGTACTTACGCACCGCGGGGAACTTGGGCAAGGTACGCCAGTTCTTGCAGCACGCTCACTTCTCCACGACCATCCGCTATGTACTCAATCACGCTACGGAGCAGTTCAACGCGCGAGTGATCCAGCAGGCGCAGGCGCGGATGATTGAGCGCGTCACTGTCATTCCAAAGGAGCGCGCGGTAGGGATCAAACACCTGGATCTGCCGCGCGCGCAGGCCAGAAAGATCTTGCAAGGACGATTCGATACCGGCTGCGGCTCTTGCCGTGATCCTTACGATTCACCGCAGACCAACGAGGTAAAGGGACGCCCCTGCACCTCATTTCACGCCTGCTTCAGTTGCCGGAACGCCCTGTGGTTCCTTGATGACCTGCCATTGGTGATTGCCACCCGCGACCGCTTTCTGCGGTTGCGATCCGAGATGAACCCGAGCGACTGGAATGACGTGTACGGCGACAACGTGAGAATCATCAACGAGGACATCATCGCCGCTTTCAAGCCCGAACAGATTGATGCCGCTGCCGCGCGAGCCAAGGAGATTGGCGAGGGCCTCTTGATCGTCGCGCAAGGAGTGCTGGGATGAGCCACTGGTCCCTGCGGCCGCCGGTCACGCCCGAAGTTGGGCGCAAGGAGCAAGATGACAACCCGTGGGTGTCTGCGATCTCACGGTTCTGCGACGACGTGTGGGACTTTTCGAGCGAAGACAGGAACCCGGCGATGAGCCGAACCGACAAGCGGATCAACTGGCTCTTCACACTACCTGGCGGAGTGCTGTTCACCGATGATCCCACGCGCCGCACGCGTGTCCACGCAACCAACCACGACATCGGGACGTAGTGCCGTTTCGGAGAAAGTGCCGGATGACAGCGCCAGTGTCTCGGCGGTCAACGGGCGAGGAATCGCCTTCCATCTGAGCCCCCAGAAAAGGTTGATGCGGCTGACTAGGACGATGCCCTTGTTCAATCCGATTTCGTTGCGGCTGAACGGTTGGCGTACGCAGTTGGTGGGCGAGACGACATCACCGTCCATGACGGTGACCGACAATCCGGACGGATGGCCCTGCGCAAGCATCGCCTGGTGAAGATAAGGCAGACCTCCAAGAACGGCGCTTCCTGATCCGCCGCAGCCCACCACCAGTATCTTCACCTCGCGCCGGAGTAACTCGGCGTGCAGTCTATGTACTTCCATGACCGAATGTGACGCTCCTTTCCCGGAGACGAATCATGACAATCGCGGCAGATCGCGATATTGTGAAAACCATGCGACATCTCTCCATCGCGCAGGTCGAACAGTTCGCCAGGCAAGAGCTCTCCCCGGCCGAGACGCGCCGGGTGGAAGCTCACTTGGAGCGTTGTCCCGATTGCCTGGGTCGAGTGGACGTCGAGGCCAATTCGATAGCGGCGCTGCAGATGATGGACCGGATGAGAAAGGTCTTCCTCAGCCCTGGCGCCAAAGGCAATCGAAGGACGGAGTGACCTCGCCCCGCGGCGACGACGTTTGATCGCGTGCGTGCCGCTGTTTGCCTTTGGTAAGCTCGGTGAAAATGGACGCCACCGAGACGACGGCAAGCCAGCAGGTTCTCTGCGCTGAATGCGGCAAGATGGCGCCAAGCTATGAGATCGTCAACTACGGCTCGATAGAGACTGGCTACAGAACGCTCTGTAGCCTTTGTTTTAACGGGATGGTTGCCAAACTCGCTGGCCTCGAGAAGTTCGAGAACCTCGCGCTCGACCCGGTCGGTATTGCGGACAGCGGTGGAGAAACCCACCAGTTTCATTTTCGAACCCACCTTTTCGGGCCCGGTATCGCACTGAATGCATTCGAGGTTCGCGGCGGTGAACCGCGCGGCTATCAGTTTCAGATCATTGGGGAGCCCGAAGAAGACTTGCTCGTGCTCCTGAGCCGACTGATCGAGAGAATCCGCCGTGCCCTGTCCATCAAGCACATCCTGGACGGCGAACACGGGCTCCAGATAGCAGACCATCACGTCGTTCGGGGCCGGATCGAATGGGATGACGTCAGCGACGGCCGTATCCCCCTCCTTATCGTTGACGGCCGCGAGGTGAATTGGGAACAGTTTGGGCGGATGCTCATGGGTTTTGAGGGTTTCCACTTCCGTCTCCATCTCCACGACAAGAGCGAAGAGGTTTGAGCGCCGACATAGGCATGCGCGATTTCTGCATGCCTATGGGCCGGAGGCCCGTCGATGGCGCGTGTGTATCATACACATACGCGCGATCGCTAATATAACTGCCGTTCGAGTGCGGCGATCGCGCTGCAACTTGGTGCGTCGTCTTCGGCGAGGGCGAGGTCCGCAATGTCGGGGAAGAGCTCGACGACAGTGCGGAGGCGGTCGGCGCGGCGGGGATTGCGACGGTTCCAGGGTTGGCCGAGCACGAATTGGCCTCCGGTAGCTCCGTTGCCAAGGTCCAGATAATAGGTGACCGTCGCGTTGCCGGTCACCAACTCGTTGATTGTTGCGCGGGCGGCGCGGGTGTCGACGCAGCCGATCACGATGTCGGCGTGTTCAACATTTTGTCCGGGACTGACGTGTTTTGCAATCGCCTTCCATTGGAGCCCCCAGAAGAGATTGATACGGGAGGCGAAGACGATGCTCTTGCTCAGTCCAACTTCGGCGCGGCTGAATGGTTGGCGGACGCAGTTCGTGGGCGAGATGGTGTCGCCGTCACTCAGCGTTACGTCGAGTCCGCCCGGATGGCCGGTGGCAAGGAGGGCTTGGTGGAGGTACGGCAGGCCCATCGCGATTACGCTTCCGTTGCCGCCGCAGCCGACAACGGTGACTCGGATGGTGTCACGTTGGAGCAGGTGGGCGGGAATAGAGTGGATCATCGCTCTCGCTCCGCGAATTGGGCCAACGTTTCGCCGGTCGGTGCGAGGTCACGGGTTGGGAACCTCGCCGCGTCGGCGAGTTGCGTCCATAAAGCCACGAGCCCTCCCAGATGCCGGATGAAGTGGCCGCCGCCGTAGATGTGGGTGAACTCGGAGTCGAAGAAAGACTGCTCCCATAGCAGCATCGAAGCAACGCTCGCTTCACCTGGCGCTCGCATCGACCCTTGGCAGACCAAGCCCTCGGCGTTGACGTTGTAGTAGGGTGCGACCATCATCGCAGTGTCGGCGGTTGGGCGCTTGTCGGCTGAGAGGGCTCGAATCGAGAGTTCGTTGCTGCTCACCTTGAAGACGAGCGCGGGTTGCGGAAATGATCGGCCACTGACTGCACCGAGCGGGTCGTCATGTCGGAAGAACATACGGTGGCGCTTAGATGGCGTCCACCAGGCCAGCGTGTCCGGGGTTCGGACCAGGACATTGTCGGGAAGGATCTCGGGCTTGGTTGTGGCCCCGAGTCCTCGCGAAAGTTCGCGCAGAAAATTGGTGGAGATGGGCGTGGCCGGGCCGAGTTGCGGGGCTTTGTCGGCAGAAGCGCAGGCGTCGTGCCAGGCGGCGAAGGCACCATTGGCCAGGTGGCCGCCGGCGTAGACGAGGATTGCACCTTTCAGTTCGAAGCGGCTTTCGGCGCCGAGTGCGATTTCAACTTCCATTGCAGTGCTCCGGGAGCGTTTCGATGAGTTCGGCGGCCTTCGCCAGGGTTTGGCACGCGGTCTGGAGTGTCCGGAACGCGGCTCG
>JBGSME010000493.1:0-6464 GCA_041740335.1 Bryobacteraceae bacterium
GGTGAGCACGATCACGCGGACGGTGGAACCATCGGCGGCGGCGAGGATGGCGTGGGTGAACTCCTCTTCACCGCAGATCGTTTCCATCGCGACCGGTAGTCCCACGTCAACGTCGATTGACGCATCCCCGAGCGCGAATCGACGCAATCTGGGGCACCGTCAGACCGGACGGAACGCCGGGCCTGCCTCGCGGGACGCTTGTCGCTCCCAGCACCCCACGCATCCCCATTACGGGGATCGTTTTCTATTGGATTGCTGACACAACGAAGAGTTTTCGATTGATTTATGTAAGAAACGCTTGACGAAAGTCGTTTTTTTTTACTCTAAGGCAAATTCCTAATATGTTCCTGCCGAAGAGTCTGACCAAGATATATCGAGGGATTCTCATGCTAGCCGCAGCCGCATCGCTTTGCCGCGCGCAACCGGGATGTATCGACCTCGGAGCCTTCAGCCCGATCGGCATCGGTACGGGGACCGGCGAAGGAGCGCAGCCGGTCTGCACCCTTGGCACGATCCCGCAGGGGCGCCGATTTGTGGCGATTCGATATGTGGTGACACTGGCCGATGGAGACCTCGCGGAGCGCCCAGCCAATGGAACTTTCGGCTGGACTCTGTCGGTGACGGCAGGGTCGCAGACGCTGTTCTCGGAAAACCTGACGATTGCCGCCAACCCGCGTGACACCTCCCTGTTTCCCGGCGCGGGAACCACCCGGCCGGGTTTCCCGAACACCCTCTTCTACACAAGAAGCGTCGAAAGAGTGATCGATGTCAGCGGACTTACCCAGACCGGTCCTGTGAACTATCGCGTCAACGCCGCCGCGCAGGACTTGACGCCGGAGGGTCTGTTGCATGCCGATGGGCTCTCCGCCGACGGCTTCTTCCACAGCGACATCCGGTTCACCGTCAACGAGACGCCCAGATCCTTCGTGCCCGTCGCGAGCACCGATTCCGCGGCGCACTGCTCACCGATTGACCGCAACTGCTTCCCGGAATACACCGCGCGGGTCGTCTACCAACAGGCCCAATTCATCGAGAACAGAGCCAGGATCAAGGGACGCATCCGATTCCGCCTCACCACCATCTCGGACCTTCCCGGCATTTCGAGCAACGAAGGAACTGGCGCCTCTGCCGACTACACCATCAACCCCGCCCTACAGGTGCCAAATCAATACGAACCGCCCGTGATCAATCCCACGGCGGTGACCATGCGGACGCTCAGCAATCAACTCGAGTCCTCGACCCTCATCGTGTCGTCTCTGGACTACGGAGGCCGCGCCCGCCTGATCGCCGAGTTCCTCCCCGGCTCCGGCAGCGGCGTCTTCAAGGCCGAGGTGGAGGGGGCGGCGCGGGCCGATCGCGAATACGCCAGCCTGCCGGTGGACGAGGACGGCAACTGGATCGCCGACGAGTGGGAGAAGCCCTTCGCACAAGCTGCCATGGTGGGCGATTTCTTCCCCAACCCCCAATACGACGAGGAAACAGGCGGCGCCGGAGTGAACACCCCTGCGGGCAAACGAGGGGATCGCTTTCCGGCATTCGACGAATACCGCGGCTTTCACTACATGCAAGGCGCCGCACTCGCCCACGTGCGAACCGACCCTGCATTGAAGCAGGACGTGTTCTTCCTGGATTCCACGCAGGACTTGCGCTTCGAAACGGCACTCAATGCGATCCTGCGGCTCCGGACTCCGTTCATCGAATGGAGGCGGGTCGACAATGATCGTGCGAATCTCGTTGTGATGGCCGATCCATCGGGAGGGGCACTGGAACTCAATCGGAACTCGAGATTCCAAGCGGCTAGTCTGCCTGGTCCGCTGCGCGGGCACGCTTTGGTCTTCTACCAAAAGCCGGCGGCGACCCAACCACCAATATCGTGCGGCGGTCAATTGGCTACAGCGCAAGGACTCAGCATTTTCAACCCCAAGGTGAATCGAGCTCCCGCGATCCTCTTTGACGCCGACGAGATAAAGGTTTGTGCTGGCCGAAACAATAACGCACTTCCCTTGGCAACGCTCGAGGCTGTCATCGTGGCACACGAAGCCGGACATCGTCTCGGGCTGGTGCATTACTCGCGACGAGCCTCATACGTCAACGACATTCCGGCCTCGCGTCCCTACGCGCAGCTCAGAAAGAGCGAATTTGCTCTGGACCCATCCGGCCCAACGAAGTTATACAACCGGTTAAACCTCTATTTCATAGACGGAGGGGCAGCCTACGTTCTGGGTGACAGGCTTGACTTGCTCAACTTCGCACTTGCTGGCAACAGCGTTGTTGCGCGCGTGGGCCATCCTGGGTCGCCTCCGGCCAGCGCACGCTCATGGATTTTTGAGCAACAGATGGCAAGTCCGGTGCCGTCAACGCTCATTCGCATCGAGGAGCAGCAAGACCTGATCATGGATTGGTCTCCGAGGCATAATCCGGCGCTTGCCAGTCCGAGCCAATGGGTGTTTTCGCCCGCAAGACCCGACGATCTTGCGGATATCTGTGTTGCCTGTCGAAGGAGCTACCCATGAAACAAGTCTTTCTCTCCATGCTTGCATTGCCGGGCTTGCTGTTAGCCCAAGGAGCCCAACTCCTCGAATCGAATACAGGCTGCAGCTCGACGCCAAATGCCGGCATCGAACGTAATTCGCGGAGAATGGATGTGACCCTCACGCTTGATCGCCCCGATTATCTCCCCGGTGAAATTATCAACGCGCGTGTCATTGTAACGAACACGACACCCGAGCTGTTGGAGGTGTTCGACCCGTCCTCCGGCGACTTTGGTATAGGAGCCTCCCGGTTCATCGTTCTGAGCAAGCTGGAGCACCCCGACCCGGACTCAGGATCAGAATGGTCGATGTGGCCCGACTACGATGGCCGCCATCCTTTTTGCAGTGCCTCCACAATATGGCTTCAACCCGGACGTTCCATCGAGTATGCCGAGCAACTCGAGGCCAGTGCGATCGGCGGTCAGAGATATCGTGCTCACTTCCATTACTACACTTCGCGGCCATTCGCGGAATATCAAACCGCACTCACTGAGACCTTGGATTTCATCGAAGGCGAATGGCCCGCCTCGCCCGAACTGCGAGCCAAAGGCTACAACGGCAACGTCTGGCGCTACGCGGCGATCTTGCGCTCCGGAGACAAGTACTACGCAGTCGCCGGTGTCCGGAGCCAAAACACCCTGCTACGAGGCAACCGCTTCTCCCCAACCACCATGGGCGTCATCCCCACCCACTTCGTCCGCCTCGCGGAATCGCCGGTTCCTCTGGCCGGACTCACCCTCACCGGTCCCGGCGAAAACGACATCACCATCTCCTGGCGCGACCCCGCCGGACTCCGCGCCGCCGCTCGTGTGCAAGGACAACAGAAAGAACTCCGCGTCGCAAAAACAGACCGATAGGCCTGTCTCCGCAATTCGAACTTCAGGTGTACCGGCGCCGCCACACGGATGATCTCCGTTGTCTCTGCGAAGGCGAAGTCCGAATATCCTCCAGCCGAGGAATCTGACCAAGATGTATAGAGGGATTCTCAAGGTAGCCGCAGCCGCATCGCCATGCAGGGCGCAACCGAAGTGTTCCGTGCAGAGACAGCTTCGTTCCCTGATGAGAGCGCCATTGGCATCGACGCTCGCCATTGACACGGCCGCGGGCCAACGCTGCCCTCCGGACAAGCAGCCCGCGAAGCACAATTCTCACCGAATGACCGTGTCCCTCGAATTGGATCGCGAGGTGTACCTCAGTGGCGAGATTATTCAAGCCCGCGTGCGGGTCTCCAAACAGACGCCGGAACTCCCACCGGTTGACCGCAACTGCTCCCCGGAATACACCGCGCGGGTCGTCTACCAACATATGGCGTGCTTTGCATTCGAAAGCAGTCTCGCGCCACTCACCGCCGCCACGCTTCTAGCGGCGCTCGCCCTGCTACCGGGACCAGTCTCGAAGCCGCCAGGCGCGTCTGGAGTACCCCATTGACAAGAAAACCGTCGAGCGCAATTCTCGCCGAATGACGGTGACCCTCGCCTCCCGGGGGCAGCAGAAGAAACTCCGCGTCGCTAGGGCTCACCGATAGGCCGCGCCAGAAGCTACCGCGCCCGATGCGACCACGGCATCATCGCCGCGCCGGGACAATACCGCCGAATCATCTCCATCGCAATCTGCGCCCGCCGCACACGCTCCCGCGATAACGCCAATGCCGTGTTCTCGATATGCGTCCCGCCATGACGGCGGTCCAGGCGTTCAGTTTTTCGGGACGGCTGAGGGTTATGTTGGCAACGGGTCCGGAGGTTGTGTATTGGACTTCGCGATAGCTCAACGATAGCCACAGGGACTCAGGAGGCGAGACCGGCTGCACGGAGGTAGCCGCGAAGCGTTGTGAGGTCGCGTTTGCAGAGGCGAACGAATTCGTCGCGGGGAATATCGAGATTGGGCTTGCCGGCATGGGCAGCGCCGAGTTCGGGATATTCCATGTGGAGTTGGAGAGGACCTTCAAAGCCGCCGCGTTTCACCAGGCCGAGGAACTTCGGAAAATCCACCATGCCTTCGCCTAATGAGCACCAGCGGGGTTTCCAAGCGCCCTTGGCGTCCTTTTCCCAGCGAAAATCCTTGAGGGCGATACCGCGGGTCATGGGCATGGTGAGACGCGTGGAATTGATCCAGCCACCGAGTCCGCCTTCGACGGTGGCGTGACCGCAATCGAGATTGACGCCGACGTGGCGGGTGTCGAGGTCGCGGAGGGTCTCCCAGAGGTCCCAGATCGAAGCACCGAACTGTCCGGCACCGGAATGAGTGTGGTACATGGCGCAGACGCCATATTGGGCGTTGAGAGCGGCGAGTTCGCGGGAGAGGGATTTGTATTCGGCGATTTGATCGGGGATGGGTTTGGCAGCGTCGTAGCGGAAGCCGCCCCAGCGATAGTGGCGGATGCCGAGTTTGGCCATGGTTCGGATCATAGATTCGGCGTGCGGGGAGGAAGCATCGACGATTCCGGCGGTGACCATGGGGACGGCGATACCGGCTTTGTGTGCGGCTTCGACGGCTTTGGGGAGATCGTCGGCAGCGCGCTCGGGCAGGACGTGACCGCCGGAGCGGAGAGTGATGTCAAGACCGTCGTAGCCGATGGAGGCGGCGAGTTGGGCGGCCTCGGTGATGGAGGTCCACTGGAAGTGTTTGGAGAAGGCGCAAACGGGGAGTTTGCGTTGGGGAATGGCGGCCGCGGCGAGGAGGGGCGCGGCCAGCAGAGACCGCCGGCTGATGCTCATATGGAGCATTAGATCATACCGGCGGGGGGTGAGGCGGCAGTTGGGTTATTCGTCTTCTTCGGTTTCGACGAAGCAGGTTTCGAAGGCGTGATCGAGGACTTCGTCGGTGAGACGCCACATGCGGCGTTCGAAGCGGATGAGATCGATGGCGTGAGTGAGTACGTCGCGAGGATGGCAGCGGCGGCGTTTTTTGCCGGTAGTGCGATAGTGTTTTTGGAGGAAGCGGTCGAGGAGGGGCGGATCGAAGGGCAGTTCCTTTTGGGCGCAGAAGCGGGTGAAGATCTCGCGAAATTCGTCTTCGGAGGGGTTCCGCATGAGCATTTTGTACTGGATGCGGCGGAGGAAGGCTTCGTCGCCGAGTTTGTCGGGTTTGAGGTTACTCGAGAAGATGAGGAAGCACTCGAACGGGGCGTGCATTTTGGTGCCGTTTTTGAAGGTGAGGTAGTCGATGCGGCGTTCCATGGGAACGATCCAGCGATTGAGGATCTCGGCGGGGGTGGCTTTCTGGCGGCCGAAGTCGTCGATGAGGTAGATGCCGTTGTTGGCTTTGAGTTGGAGGGGGGCGTCGTAGTATCTGGCGTTTTCGTTGAAGGCGAGGTCGAGGAGGGGCAGTTCGAGTTCGCCGCCGGTGACGATGAAGGGGCGGCGGATGCGGACCCAGCGCATGTCGTGAGTTGGTTGGCGGGCGAACGCGAGCAAGCCGGCCTCTTCGACGTCTTCGACGGGGGTGTGATAGAGGGGGTCAAAGAGTTGGATGATCATACCCTGGGCTTCGATGGCGTAGGGAATGAAGATGGGCTGGTCGTCGAGTTCGAAGAGCGCTTCGGCCAAATAGGTTTTGCCGTTGCCGGGCTGGCCGTAGATGAGGAACGACTTGCCGGCGTTGACGGCTGGACCGATGGAGGAGAGGATATCGCTGGTGACCACCATGTGGCTGAAAGCCCTGGTCAACATTTCGGGCGAGAGCCAACTGTCCGGGCGGCGCTGCGCCATGACCATTTCGGTGTACTGGGCAAGTGGAACCGGGACGCGGCCGGCATAGTGATTGGCTTCGAGATGATCGCGTGCGAGTTGCCGGCCGGAGTCGGTGAGGCTATAGACGGCCGAGATGGCGCCCATCCCCATTGATTTCTTGACCTGGACGAGGTATTGGCGTTTGAGGAACTCGACGATTTCCTCAATGACGCTGAATTTAAGTCCGAGGAGGAGAGCGAGTTCG
>JBGSME010000494.1:0-2338 GCA_041740335.1 Bryobacteraceae bacterium
AACCATCGAACTGGACCTGGCCGGTGAACCTGGCGCGGGCGCCGCCGGCGGGGCGCGCGGTTTCGTGGGCATCGCATTCCGCCTCCAACCGGATCGCAAGACTTACGACTGCTTCTACGTGCGCCCCACCAACGGGCGCGCCGATGATCAGGAGCGCCGCAATCATTCGGCGCAATACATTTCCCACCCGGATTACACGTGGTTCAAGCTGCGCGAGGAATCGCCGTCGAAGTACGAATCCTACGTCGACATCCAGCCGGCGCAATGGATCCATTTGAAAGTTAGCGTGGAGGGCGACAAGGCTCGCCTCTATGTGAACAACAACGATCAGCCAACTTTGGTAGTGAACGATCTCAAGTCCGGCGCAAGCGGCAAGGGCGGGGTGGCGCTTTGGTTTGAAGGCTCCACGATCGCCCACTACGCCAACCTCCGGATCACCGGACGCTAAATGCGTACGATCTTCATCTTTTCCCTGTTGGCGTTGCCAGCGATCGCGCAAAATACGGATGCGCGCCTCGAGCGGCTGCTGCGCGATCTGTTGGTCTTCGACGCGCACATCGACACGCCGCGCTACTTTGTCGACGAGAACTACAAGCTCGCCGAAGAGCATAGCTACTACGAACTCGACCTTCCCCGCTTGCGCAAGGGCCACGTCGGGGCGGTCCTGTTCGGGCTCTACGCGCAGCCTGAGGACTATCCGCCGCAACAGTGGCTTCCGCGGGCGCTCGAGTGTCTCGAGGCGCTTCATCGCGAAGTGGCCGCAAACGCCAACGACATCGAGTTCGCTTATTCCGCCGATGACATCCTACGCATTCACCGCGCCGGAAAGGTGGCGGCGATGGCGAGCCTCGAAGGCGGGCACCTGTTCGCCGACAACGTGAACGTGCTCGGCGCGTTCTACCGCCTCGGCGTCCGGTATCTTACTCTCGCCCACTTCCACAACAGCACTTACGCGGACTCGATGACCGACACTCCGCGCCACAACGGAATTTCGCCCGCCGGCCGCGAGCTGATCGCGTGGATGAACCGCACCGGAATGATGGTGGACGTATCGCACATCTCCGACAAAGCAGTCTTCGACGCCGTGGCCGCCAGCCGCGCGCCGGTGATCGCGTCGCATTCTTCGGTGAAGGCAATCTCCCCGATCCCGCGCAATATGCCGGACGAGGTGATGAAGGCTGTCGCCTCCAAAGGTGGCGTGATCTGCCTGAACTTCCACGCCGGCTATCTCGAGCCGAAGGCGCACGCCGTATACATCCGGAACCGGCCGGCGCGCGTGAAAGAGACCGACGCGGTATTGGCCGGCCCCGGAACGGCAGCCGAGAAATACCGCCAGATCCGGCGGATACACGCCAAATACTATGATCTGATGCCGCCCGTGCCCATCGCCAGACTCGTTGACCACCTTGACTACATCGCCAAACACATCGGCGTGGACCATGTCGGCCTCGGCTCCGATTTCGATGGCGTCTCCGGCATGGTGCCGCGGGGCATGGAAGACGTTTCGAAGTACCCGGGCATCGCCCGCGGCCTGATGGAACGCGGCTATTCCGACGAGGACATTCGCAAAATCATGGGTATGAATCTGATTCGCGTATTGAAGGCCAACGAGGCCGTGGCGGCCGAGCGATGAGACGGCGCGAGTTCGCGGGAGCGGCGTTGGCTGTGCCGCTTTTGAACGCCCAGGGGCGCAGGAAGCGCATCGCATGCCTTTCGTCCACGTATCATGTAAGATCCCACTCGGATAACTTCATTACTCGCTTTCTCGAAGGTTACTGGGTTCATGAGAAGTACTATGAGCCGCCGTTCGAAGTCGCCTCACTATGGATGGATCAGATCCATCCCGCCGATATTGGGACTCGGCTGGCGGGCGCGTACGGCTTCCCGGTGACCAAGTCGATCCGCGAGGCCCTTACGCTTGGCACGGGTAAGCTGGCGGTCGATGGGGTGGTGGTTGTCTGCGAGCATGGTAACTACCCGCACAACGATCGAAACCAGCAGCTCTACCCCAGGTTCGAATTCTTCGAGCAGGTGGTGGACGTGTTCAAGCAGAGCGGACGCGCGTGCCCGGTGTTCACCGATAAGCATCTTTCCTATGACTGGCGCAAAGCCAAGCAGATGTACGACTGGTCTCGCGAGTTGAAATTTCCCTTGATGGCCGGTTCTTCGGTGCCTGTCACTTTCCGGCGCCCGGAAGCCGACCCCTCTCTGGGCGTGGCCATGGAGACCGCGCTTTCGGTGGGCGGCGGGTGGGTTGCCGACGGCGGCATCTTTCACATCCTCGAAACGTTGCAGGCATTCACGGAGCGCCGCCGAGGCGGGGAGACCGGCGTACGCG
>JBGSME010000495.1:0-3427 GCA_041740335.1 Bryobacteraceae bacterium
TTTTCTATTTCACCGAAGGCCTCATCGCTTCCCAGCAGCCCGGCTACTTCCAGCGCACGCCGCTGGTCGCCTCGCTCGACGGCTTCCTCACCCCCGCCGCCACGCTCGGTAATCCCTTTCCCAACGGCGTGCTCCAGCCGGATGGCAATAGCAATGGCGTGAATACCTTCCTCGGGCAGGGCGTCCGATTCTACAATCCCGATGTCAGCAACCCCTACTCGATCCGCTGGAGCTTCTCTGTCCAGCGCGAAGTATCGAGCAACACCGTGCTCGAACTCGGCTACATGGGCAACCGTGCTGTGCGCCTCACCGGCGGACGCAATCTCAACTGGACGCCGCGGGACCTCCTCAGTACCTCCGGCGCGCGCGATCAGGCCGTGATTGACCGTGTCACCGCGCAGGTGACGAATCCCTTCCAGGGCCTCATCCCCGGCACCAGTTTGAACGGCAGCCGTGTCGCCGCCGCTCAACTGTTCCGGCCCTTCCCGCAATTCCCCAATGATGGTGGCGTTGGCGTCGACTCGGAAAACTTCGGCAGCTCGTACTTCCATCTCTTCCAAACCCGCTTCGAACGCCGCCTCGCCTCCGGCGTTCAGTTCGTCTTCAATTACCAGTTTTCGAAGCTCATTGAGCGCCGTAACTTCCTCAACGATTCCGACTTCGCGCCGGAAAAGCGAATCGCCAACGAAGACCGCCCGCACCGCCTCATCTTCAGCGGACTCTACGAACTCCCCTTCGGCAAGGGCAAACCGCTCGCCGCCGATGCCGGTCCCGTGCTCGGCCGCCTCGTCTCCGGCTGGACTCTCAACGCCATCTTCGCCGTCACTTCCGGAGACCCTGTCGAATGGGGCAACCTGATCTACCGCGGTGGTTCGCTCAATTGGAATGCCCGCTCCGTTGATAACGTCTTCGATACCAGCCAATTCGTGACCGACGCACGCCTGCAACTCGACCAGAACATTCGAACCTTCAACTCTCGCTTCGCCGGTTACCGCCAGGCTGCCACCAATAACCTTGACCTGTCTGTGATCAAGGACACCCTGCTTACGGAGAAGGTCAAGCTGCAGTACCGTTGCGAGTTCTTCAACTCGCTCAACCATCCCGCCTTCCGCGCGCCCAACCTTGCCGCAACCAATCGCAACTTCGGCCGCATCACCGCCCAGGCCAACCTGCCGCGCGTGATTCAGATGGCGCTCAAACTGGTCTGGTAGCCGCAAGCACTCCTGCTACCATAGAAGATTCCCCGGATTGCGTGCGGTCCGGGGAATTTCCCCAATGGAAGCCGATCTCAAAAAAACCGTCAACCTCCCGCAAACAGCCTTCCCCATGAAGGCTAATCTTGCGCAAACCGAACCCAAGCTCCTCGAACGCTGGCGCCAAGCCGGCCTCTACCATCAGATCCGCCGCGCCTCCGCCGGCCGCCCTCGCTACGTTCTCCATGACGGCCCGCCCTACGCCAACGGCAACATCCACCTCGGCCACGCGTTCAACAAAACGCTCAAGGACTTCATCGTCAAGTCGAAGACCATGTCCGGCTTTGACTCCCCCTACGTCCCCGGCTGGGACTGCCACGGCCTCCCCATCGAGATCAAAGTCGACTCCCAACTCGGCTCCAAAAAAGCGAATATGTCGCCCGGCGAAATCCGCCGCGCCTGCCGGGAGTACGCCCAGAAATTCGTCGACCTTCAAAAAGCCGACTTCATCCGCCTCGGCGTCTTCGGCGATTGGGACCATCCGTACCTCACCATGGAGGCCCGCTACCAATCGGTCATCGCCCGCGCTTTCGTCGACTTCCTCGATCAGGGCTACGTCTACAAAGGGCTCAAGCCGGTCAACTGGTGCCTCAGTTGCCGCACCGCCCTCGCCGAAGCCGAGGTCGAGTACGAGGATCACTCCAGCCCGTCGGTCTGGGTCCGCTTCAAACTCACATCCTCCCCCGGGGAAATCGACCCCGCTCTCGCCGGCCGCGACTGCTACGGTCTCATCTGGACCACCACGCCCTGGACCATTCCCGCCAACCTCGCCATCGCCTACCACCCCGGCTTTGATTACTCCGCGGTCGATACCGGCGATGACGTCTACTTCGTGGCGACCGATCTCGTCGAAGCGACCGCCGCCGTTTGCGGTTGGACGCAATCGGCCACCCTCGCCCGCTTCCCCGGCGCTAGGCTCCAAGGCGCGATCTTCCGCCACCCGTTCATTCCTCGCGATTCGCCCGGCATCCTAGCCGAACACGTCACCCTCGAACAAGGTACCGGCGCCGTTCATACCGCGCCCGGTCACGGCCATGAAGACTACGTCGTTGGCATCCAGTACGGTCTGCCCGTCTATTGCCCCGTCGATGGCGCGGGGCGCCTCTATCGCACCGCTGACGAACCAGGGGCGCTTCCGGAAGAGCTAGTCGGCAAGACGGTCTGGGAAGCCAATCCCATCGTCATTGCTCTGCTCACCGCCGCCGGCGCTCTGCTCGCCCAAAAGAAGATCGAGCACTCCTATCCCCACTGCTGGCGCTGCCACAAACCCACCATCTTCCGCGGCACCGAACAGTGGTTCATCGGCATGGATCGCAACGGCCTCCGCGAACGCGCGCTTGAGGCCATCCGCAAAATCAAGTGGATGCCCGAATGGGGCGAAGAGCGTATCTACAACATGATCGCCACCCGTCCCGATTGGTGCATCTCGCGCCAGCGAATCTGGGGCGTCCCCATCGTCGTCTTCTATTGCGCATCCTGCAACGCTCAGGTCACCGATCGCGCCGTGCTCGATCACGTCGTCGACCAGTTCGCCATCCACACCGCCGACATCTGGTACGACAAACCCGCCGCCGAACTGATGCCCCACGGCGCCAAGTGCCCGCAATGCGGCCACCAGGAGTTCACCAAGGAGAAGGATATTCTCGACGTCTGGTTTGACTCCGGCTCGTCGCACCTCGCTGTGCTCAATGAGCAGTGGGACCTCTCCTGGCCCGCCGATCTCTACCTCGAAGGCGGCGACCAATACCGCGGCTGGTTCCATTCCTCGCTCCTGGTCGCCGTCGGCCTCAAAGGCGATGCTCCCTATCGCGAGTGCGCTACCAACGGCTGGACCCTCGACGGCGAAGGCCGCGCCATGTCGAAAAGTGTCGGTAACGTCATCGAGCCCGACAAGATCATCAAGGTGTCCGGCGCAGAACTGCTCCGCCTGTGGACTGCATCGGTCGCTTTCCATGAAGACGTCCGCATCTCCGACACCATCCTCGCCCGCCTCTCCGAGGCCTATCGCAAACTCCGCAACACGTTCCGCTACGCCCTCGGCAATCTTTACGACTTCGACCCCGCCCGCGACGCCCTTTCTCCCGGTGACTTGCTCGACTTCGATCAATGGATCCTGTTCCGCACCGATCAATTGGTGAAACAGGTGCGCGCCGCCTACGACGAGTTCGCCTTCC
>JBGSME010000496.1:0-1765 GCA_041740335.1 Bryobacteraceae bacterium
ACGTTGTTGCGGATCAACTGGTGGCGTGTGACGTCCACCTCATGTTGGATCACGTATTGGGCGCGAAACAGGAGATCCTGCATGGTGATCTTTTGCTTGACGCTGTACGATGCGCCATAGATGCCGCGTTCGCGATAGCCGGAAAGATAGATCACAGCCTCGCGCAAGGTCTTGCTCGGAATGGTTCCGGTGTTGATGCACACGCCCCCGACCACGGCCTGGCGTTCCACCAATGCGGTTTTTTTACCGAGTTTTGCGGCTTGAATCGCGGCCCGCTGTCCGGCAGGGCCGGACCCGATCACCAGCATGTCGTATTCGTAGGGGCGAGTTTCTTCCACGCCCAATTGTTCGGTACAGGATTGCGGCAACGGTAGGGGATAAGTAGAGGCGGCGGGGGCGGTACCCCCCACATACAATGGGAATAGCGAAGGACAAGGAAGCCCGCCATGATGCTCCGCAACGGACTGCTGTGGTTGTCTCGGCAACGCTCGATTCGGCGTTGGATGGAGGCGAGTTCCCAGGGAGCGCGCATCCGCCGGCGATTTGTTGCCGGCCAGAATCTGGAGGATGCGATCGAGGTGTGCCGAGGGCTGCGCGAGAACGGAATCCTCGCCACGCTCGACCATCTGGGAGAAAATGTGCGGCTCGAAGAAGACGCGGACCGGTCATTGGCGGCGGCCATCGAGGCCTTGGACCGTTTGCAGAGTGAAGCGCTTACGGCCACGATTTCGGTTAAGCTGACGCAATTCGGGCTGGATCTCGATGGGGAACGGTTCCGGGCGCGGATCGACACTCTAGCGAAGACCGCGGCACGAGCCGATAGACGGGTGGAAGTGGACATGGAATCGAGCGAGTACACTGCCCGGACGCTCGACATCGTGTTCGCCATGCACACGGAATACGGCAACGTGCGAGCCGTTGTGCAAGCCTATCTTCGCCGCTCCGGCGACGACATTGAGCGATTGAATCAGCTCGGAATCCCTGTACGGCTGTGTAAAGGGGCATATCTGGAGGGGCCGAACGTCGCGTACGGGGCCAAGCCAGAGGTTGATGCGAACTATCGGCGGCTGATGCGATTGCTGTTGAAAGACGGGACCCATCCGGCGATCGCGACTCACGATGATGCGCTGATCAACGAGGCGCTGGAGATTGTTTCGAGTGAGAAGCGAAGCCGGAAGGACTTCGAGTTTCAGATGCTGTACGGGGTTCGGCGGGAGTTGCAGCGGGAGATTGTGAGCCGGAACTGGGATCTGCGCGTCTATGTTCCATATGGAGAAGCGTGGTACCCCTACTTCATGCGGCGGCTGGCTGAGCGTCCGGCGAATTTGTGGTTCGCATTGAGGCAAATGGCGTCCGGCTGAAAAACAGCCGCACAACAGGAGGAACTTTTCCTCTACGATCGGAGTCTTATAGATATGAGGTATTGGGCCTTCTTCGTTGCGAAGCTCGCGGCGGCCTGTGGGGTCCTCGCGGTTGTTTGGAAGGCGCTGCACGCGCTGTGGCCGGAACCGGAGTTGTTCATGCGGGTGCGTCTGCAGCCGTTCGGGCGCGATCTCAGTTACACTGCGGCAGTGATGGTGTTCGGCTTGGCGGCTGTCGGGGTGTTCTACCTGATCCTGGTGGACCAGCGATACCGGTGCCGGAGTTGTTTGCGGCGCTTGCGAATGCCGGTGACGCGGGGATCGTGGAATGAGCTGGTGCTGATGGGACCGCCGCGAACCGAGTATATATGCCCGTTCGGGCATGGAACGCTGCGGGTGCCAGA
>JBGSME010000497.1:0-6249 GCA_041740335.1 Bryobacteraceae bacterium
CGACCGAGCCGTTCGGGTTGTCGACGTAGCGGAACACGACCTGGCCCTCGCCCTCGATTCCCAACGCGCGCAGTCCCGCCGCCTTCGCCTCCTCCACGGTCAACCGTGGCCGGACCTCCACTGCCGCCTGCTTCACCAACCCGCCTACCCACGCCATCCCCGCTCTGCCATCGGCGCCCAATACCAAATCAACCCGGCCTTCATATACCGGAATCCCCGCGATATTCTGCCGGAATCCCAGCGCGCTGCCGCCCGCCGCGGAATACTCGAACGTCCCAGCCATCCCGGGATCCAGATCCATCTCGCTGAAAAGCGATCGCAGATAGTGCGCGGGATCACCCGCCGCTGCCCGCGCCGCGCCGCGCAATCGCACGGCCTCCTGCGAAATGTCTACCCGAATATCGAAGTCCGGCAACGCCCGATCCGGTTTCCCCTGCTGTGCCACCGCCGCACAGCCAACGAATGCGAGCACCGCGGCCCGCATCCCAACCCACGGTAAATTCCGCAGCATATCGCAATTCTATCCCAAGTTTCGGTGTATCACGCAGCGAATACTTGTTATTGAATCCGTCGGCTCAAATGTCGGGTAGCTGCCCCCGAGCCGCGCGCAGGAGGCGCAAAGTTCGACTTTCTGCTCCGCCCGCGCATGCTCATGTCCGCCAAGTCCGCCGAAGCCTCGACGGATGTGATCCCCGCGCCTGGACAATCCGCCCCGCCGCGCCCGGCGAAAAATAGCCTACATCTTCACCCGGACCGGACGCCCGCCCTGCTCCTTGCTCTTCTGCGCCGCATCCATAAAAGCAAAAATCTCCAGCGTCACCTCGTTCGGAACCGGCACAACACCCGTCTGGAAGAATTTCACAATCTCCCGCAGCATCGGCGTGTAACCGGCCTTCATCTTCGGATTGCTCTGTTCCGTCTTCTTCCCCATGAAAACCACCGCGCCGTAATCGCTATACGGCTTCCCCGTGTGTACTGAGCCGATTCGCCCGTCTTTCCACTTGCCCACAACCATATCGCCATCCGCCGCCACCGTCCGCGAAACCTCCACACACCCCGGACCCATCAAGGCGAACAACATCTCCACCGGATGAATCGCATACCACGACAGATCGAGGTAGTGATGCTCCTCCTCCGGTCCCGGGCCCCACGTCATCACCGCCTTCGCATCCGGCGAAGCCAGTCCCGTCACCATCTCACTCCACCGCAGGCTCGACGTGCTGAACCACTTCACCCCCGCTGCTTTTGCCAACCGCGCGATCTCTTTCGCGTCCTCATAGCTCGCCGCCAGCGGCTTGTCGATAAACATCGGCTTGCCGCACTTCACCGCTTCTTTCATCTGCGGCAGATGCTTCCGCCCGTCCACGCTCTCCAGCAGGATCGCGTCCACCTTCCCGCACATTTCGCTGATCTGGCTCACGATGTCGAGCTTCCACTTCGTCTTCAGTTCCTCCGCGTACCCGTCCACCCGCTTGAAGCTGCTCTCAACATCGGGACTGCCGCCCTTGTAGGCGGCAACGATCTTCGCGCCGGCGATGTGCTCCGGATTCGCCGGATCGTTTAGCACTTTGGTGAAGGCCACCACATGCGACGTGTCGGTGCCGATGATGCCGATCCGAAGATCGGCGCCGGCCGCGGACCCAGCCAGTAGGACGAAAACAGCGTAGACGGATTTCATAGGTTGATTCTGCCTCATTCGAACCCCGCCGCGCCAGTGGGTGCGCGCCCCACACCAAGCCGCGACGGTAACGGAGCGGATAGCCCATCTCCCGTCCCCCACCGGCGCACCACCCCCCACGGCGTACAATAGACGGTTGGAGCGTTCGCGCTCTTTCCCCCAGGTTTCACGGTTGGACACGCAGACCGCACTCATGTACCTGAAAGGCGTGGGCCCCGCCCGCGCCGAATTGTTCGCGGCCAAAGGTCTCCAGACCATCGCCGATCTCCTCGTCTACGCCCCGTTCCGCTACGAAGACCGCAGCAACGTCAAAACCATCGCCCAACTCCTCCCCGGCGAAATGGCCACCGTGATGTGCATGGTCCATTCCATTCGCGCCACCACCACCCCCCGCCGCGCCACTGGACTCATGGAAGTCCAATTCGTCGACGACTCCGGCCGCCGCCTTACCGGTAAGTGGTTTCGCGGCGGCTACCTCAGCAACGTTCTCGCACCCGGAATGCGCGTTGCCCTCTTCGGCAAAGTCGAAACCGATACCTACGGCCGCAACTTCTCCTCCGGCCTCACGGTCATGCATCCCGAATTCGAGATCCTTCCAGACGATGACGATCCCGACGCCGGCCTCCACACCGGGCGCATCGTCCCCGTCTATGAGGCTGTTAGCAAGATCACAACCCGCGTCCTCCGCATCCTGATGCATCGCGCACTTGAACGCGTCGTGCTCGAACAGGACCCGTTGCCGGAGACCATTCGCGACCGGCTCAAACTCGTCTCCTATAGCGACGCACTCCGTGAGCTGCATTTTCCCGCCGGCGGCGACGTCCGTGCCTTCAATGCCTTCCGTTCACCCGCGCACTGGCGCCTGATCTTCGAAGAGTTCTTCTGGCTCGAATGCGGGCTCGCCCTGAAGCGCGGCAAGGCTCGCAAAGCCGCCGGCATCGCTTTTGACCTGAACGAACGCATCCGCGAAAAAATCAAAGCCATGCTGCCGTTCAAACCCACCGGCGCCCAGAAGCGCGTGCTCGGTGAGATCGCCGCCGACATGGCGGCCCCCTCCCCGATGAGCCGTTTGCTGCAAGGCGACGTCGGCAGCGGCAAGACGCTCGTCGCCGCCGAGGCCGCCATCATCGCCATTGAAAACGGCTATCAGGCCGCCGTCCTCGCACCCACCGAAATCCTGGCCACGCAGCACTATTTCTATTTCAAACGCCTCTTTGAAAAACTCGGCTACGTCACCATTCTCCTCACCGGATCGCAGACCGCGCGCGAAAAACAGCAAATCAAAAAACTGATCGCCTCCGGTTTGACACCCATGGTCGTCGGTACCCATGCCCTGCTTGAGGAAGACGTCGAATTTCACAAACTCGGGCTCGCCATCATCGACGAGCAGCACCGCTTCGGCGTCGTCCAGCGCCTCCAATTGCAAAAGAAGGGTATCACGCCGGACGTGCTTGTCATGACCGCCACGCCCATTCCCCGCACTCTCGCGCTCACCGTCTATGGCGACCTCGACGTCTCCATCATCGACGAGTTGCCCCCAGGGCGCCGCCCCATCTCCACCCAGCACCTTGGCGCCGAGAAGCTGGAGCAGGTGTGGACCTTCGTCGCCGCCCAAGTCGCCGAAGGCCGTCAAGCCTACGTCGTCTATCCGGTGATCGAGGAATCGGAAACGCAGGCAATGAAAGCCGCCGAACGCGCCCATGCCGATTTGTCCGAAAAGATATTCCCCGTTCTCAAAGTCGGTCTCCTCCACGGCCGGATGAAGCCGGACGAGAAAGAAGCCGCCATGCGCGCCTTCCAACGCGGCGAGACCAACATCCTCGTCTCCACAACCGTAATCGAAGTCGGCGTCGACGTCCCCAACGCCACCGTCATGGTGATCGAACAAGCCGAACGTTTCGGCCTCGCACAGTTGCATCAACTGCGCGGCCGAGTCGGACGCGGCGGCGACCAGAGCTACTGCTTGCTCGTTACCGGCAAAGTGAGCGAGGCCGCCCGCGAACGCCTTGGCGCGATGGTCGAATCAAACGACGGCTTCTATCTCTCTGAGCTCGACCTCCGCCTCCGCGGCCCAGGCGAGTTCTTCGGTACGCGGCAGTCCGGTCTCCCCGCCCTCCGCATCGCCAACATCCTGCGCGATCGCGAGATCCTCGAAATCGCGCGCAGTGAGGCAATGGCATTCATCGAACGCCCACCATCGGAGGAAGCCCTGCGCAGCGCTACCGCCTTTATCCGCGATCACTGGCAGCGCCGCTACGGTCTGGCCCAGGTGGGCTGATCGTCAATCGCCCCGTTGGCTTCCCTCCCGCCGCCGCCATCCGCTCGAGCGCCAGCAGGTTCAACATTAGGTGCCGCGGATGATGAAAGTTGCCGACCCGCGTCGCTTTCTCTTCGTAGGTAACCTTGCGGTCCGCCGCCAGAATCCACAACGAGTGGCCGTGCGGCTGCAACGGAAACTTCTCCCGCACGTAACGGTAGGTCCTGTCGAACCACTCTCGAGCCCAAGGGTCGCCGGTGTGCTCTATCAAAAACAGAGTGCCGATAAGAACCTCTTCCTGCAGCCATAGCACCTTGTCCGTCTTCCAGATATTGCTCTCGATGTTGTCCAGGCTCCGGAAGAACCCGCCGTATACGTGGTCCCAAGCCAGTTCCACGTGGTTCCGGAACAGCCCGGCCGAACGCTGGAACAGCGTGTTGTCATTCCGGCGCAGCGCCTCGAACATCACCATCCATAACGTCTCTATCGCATGGCCGGTGTAACAGAACTGCTCCAGCCCATTGCTGGGGCGCGAAAGATCGTGGTGCAGCACCTCGTTAAGCAGCCCGTTCCCGGGATTGTAATGCCGGTCGAGAATCGCCTCGATGCATCGGTCCGCGACCGCCTGCACCGCTGCATCCGTTGTCGTTTCGAGCATCTGCGTGGCCAGGCGCAGCAGAACCATCCAATGTCCCAGAACGCGCGGAGCTTCGATCGCCTTGCCCGCGGCCGTCGGCGCATACGTAACCGGATAGCGGTACCCCGCGTCGTCATAAATCGCCAAGTGGTCCTCGAGGATCTCCTTGGCAATCGTCCAGTAGCGAGCCTCGCCCGTGGCTTTGGAATACTCGGCCAGCCCGTTGGCGATGAACAACCCCCCGTAGATGTCGGCCGCGCGAGCCGGAATTGCAGCGCCTTCTTTCGTGAATGCCCCCGGCCAAAGTTGGCCCCGCCCCGGGCGATGAGGCAGAATGAACTCCATCGACTTACGCGCGATGTCCAGATACCGCTGCTCGCGCTCGATGCGGTGGTAGAGAAACGAATACACCCAGATCCCCCGCCCCTCATACCACGCAGCCTTGTTCGTGGTGAGGTTGCGGCCGGCGCGATCGGTATCGCACAGGAACCCGCCACGCTCATGATCGATCACATGCCGGTCAAGAAACGGAAGAAAGTCGTCGAATAGATCCGCCCGGTACAGATCGTGCAAGCCGCTCAACGGCAAACCCGCAATCGCTGTTTCCGGTATGGCCTCGTGGCGGCACGCAACCGATGCCAGCATGGAAGCCGCCGCGAATGTTCGTCTTGTCATAGCGCTCTATCAAAAATACCGCCCCAGACGGAAGAATAGTTTCTTCTGCCCCTGCTCCCCATACGCGCCGCCTACGAAAAGTACTCCGATCGCGGTCTCACCTGCCACCCCGAGCGTTCCATTGTGAAAAGGCCGGGCCTGCGCGCGATCCTGAAACGCGTTGCCCATTTCCCACGCCGCCGTCAGATAAACACGCGCGAATAGCGACAGCGGATCATTGGTGATCTTCCGCAGCGCCCCCAATTGCGTGAAGTAGTAGTGGTTGCCGAATAGCTGCTGCGGCGCGAGCGCCGAAAGGCGAAGCGGCCCGCCGAGCGTGAATGGATCGAACACGTTTCTCTGCCTGATTGTGGATCCGCCGGCAAACTGCCCATAGACGAAGTAGGGTTCGCGCAGAGGGCGCGCCCAGCGGATATCCGCCTCCACAATCGGGAAATTGCGATCTGTCGACGGCGCCTGCATTACCCATTGCCCGGTGGCCGTCACCCGGACCCCGCGCGTCGCGATCCCCGGGTTGTCCTGCCCTTCGTGCGCATAGCGCGCGCGAAACCGGCTGACGTTGGCGCGCAGTGAAGGGAGCGACGGCAGCCCAATCGACACCGCGTTGCGGAACTGGCTGATCTGATATCCCAACCGGAACTCCGAGAATCGCCCGGCCGCGTAGCCCAGGTCCACAGCCGCTCCGAACTCGCGCGTCGTGAATCGCGCAATCCGCCGGCGGCCTTCATACAGATCGCGCGAAGAGTTGTCCAGAAACGCGCGCGGAGCAACAAATACCTTGCTCGATTTCACCCGGTGAAAATATTCCGTCGCAAGCACGTCTCGATTCCCCACGGCGAAATCGGTGCGCCACTCTGAGCCCGGATTGCCCAGGTCCAGGAAAGTAAGGCGTCCTCCGATTCCGAATCGAAGTGTCTGCGATGTGCCGCCGTCGATCAGGATCCCCGTATTCAGAAACGGCGGCCCATGCGGCTTCTCCCGCACGTGTATGGCCAGACCCTG